>DAIQBE010000511.1:0-3093 GCA_036781325.1 Leadbetterella sp.
TTTCCAAAATATTTCTCAGCCATTTCTTCTGTAAGTACTAAAGAATATATTCCCTTTAAAACTGATTTAGGATTTCCTTCTAACAATGGAAATGAAAAAACTGAAAAGAAATTTTCATCTACCGTTGTTACTTTTTCATCAAATGTATCATTTCCCTTTTTTACAATATAGTTTCTTCTTTGTACTCTCACATACTCTTCAATTTCGGGAATCTCAGCCTTAAAACTCGGCCCTTGTACCATGGCAGTTATGCCAAGGGTGCGTTCTTCCCCCTTTTTCTCTATTATTTTGCATGTTAGTAGGTGGATATTATCCTTCTTTTCATGAAACCGATCGAAACTCCTTTCGTCTTTGATATAAAGTAGAATTAACATACAACAAGCCAAGCCAATGCTTAAACCAAAAACATTGATTATGGAAAAGGCCTTGTTTTTTAGTAGGTTTCTAAGGGCGATTTTTAAGTAATTTGTAAACATTTTTTATGGCATCCGAAATCTCACCTATGAGATTCGAACATTTAAGTGTTAAATTTTTTCTCTTCTATTTTATTCCGAAAGCTCTTCAGCTATTTTTTTATTGGTTTCTAACAAAACTACCTTTTTCTGATTCAACTTTCATCTCTAGCTTTTCCATCTTCATTTACTCCGTCATTAAACTCTTCACTGGATTCATTAAAGCCGCCTTAAAGGAATAAATTCCTACAGCCAACAGGGCAATACCTAGTATGGATACCATAAAAAAGCCCATGTAATAAAAATTAATACCATTGCCAAAAATAAATAGTTGACTAAAAAACAAGCCTGAAACTATTCCAATAGGAATAGATAGTATACTTGCAATGAGTAATAATTTAATAAAAGCCCAAGACATAATCTTTACAATTTCAATGGCGCTGGCACCCATCACTTTTCTGATACCAATTTCTTTTACTCTTTTTTCAGTAGTATAAGTCAAAATACCTAATAATCCCATGATGGCAATTACAAAAATTACCAAGCATGCTATTCCCATTATTTTCATGTCTTCGGCAGGATAGTAGCGGTTATAGAGTTCGGTATCAAACCACATACCGTAAGCTTCTTCAAATTTGTAATGGCTTTTCCAAACAGATTTAATATTCGCTTCAAAATCAGTACGTATAGTTTGAGGATTAGTTTTGATGGTCATCAAATTAAACAATGCAGGATTATACTGAAATACAATTGGCTGAATTTGAAATTGATAATTGAAATTACAAAAATTCTTTATTACCCCCAAAATGGTAACTTTTTGCGTATTGTTTAAAATAATTTGTTTTCCTATCGCATCTTTGGGTGTTCCAAGTCTTAACTTTTCAAGTGTTTTTTCATTGATAACCACAAAGTTTTGGGCGGAATCGCTTTGGCTATCAAACAGGTTATTTCCTGCTAAAAAATTCAAGTTCATGGTTTCAATAAAATTTTTGTCAGTTGCATAATAATAAGACGCAATATTTTCGGATTTAGCATCGATTTTGATGGCCATCTCTGAGGGCATCATACCGAAAGTTTGAGATGTGTAGCCCACCTTTTCTACCTCTTTCAGCTTTGAGATATCGTTGTGCAAAGCAACTTCCTTTTTCTTCAATAAAGGTAAATTATAGATTCCTTTGCGGCTATAATTGGTTTCTTCAGTGGCCATGTAATTAAATTGATTAAGTAAATGTCCAATCTGAAAAACGAAGGCAATCGTAACAACGAATTGAATAACTATTAAACTTTTGCGAAAACTAATTTTGCCAAATGTAGCTGGAGAAAGCGAACCTTTTAACACTTTTACAGGCTGAAATCCTGAAAGAATCCAAGCAGGCAAAATACCTGCCAAAAGTCCCAAAAATAATGCAAAAACAACAAAAATACCCGTGACCAAATACTGATTATCTACTTCATAAGTAAGCCATTGAACATGGATAAATTGCCGTATGAGTGACAGAAAAATTAAACCCAAAGCCAGCGAAATAAAAGAAACAATGACTGCTTCACTCAAAAACTGTAAAACCAAAGAATAGCGAGTAGCTCCCATCACTTTTCTGACTCCAACTTCACGAGAACGGCTCAACGAACGAGCCAAAGTGAGATTGGTATAATTGAAACCTGCCAATAGCAAAATCATCAATGGGATACTGAAATTAAAATATATATCCTGCATATCTTCTACATAAGGGTCAAATTGGAGATCTTCTGTAGCAGGTGAGATTTTGGTAAATGCTTGAAGACGGAAGGTGTTTTGTTTTTTGTCAAATAATATTTGCTGATTGATTTCTTTAGCAAGTTTTGAAAAAGTAATGCTCAAAGAAACAGGGTTAGTTTTTGGCAATAGTTTAATAAATGAATGAGCCGAATTATCTGCCCAAGATTTGCCTGTAAGCGCCTCAGGATGAATTCGATGATATGTAGCCATTGATATCATCACATCACTTTTGAATTGAGTTTTTGGCTTGAATTTTTTCAGTACTCCTACAATTCTAAATTCCCCATAAGTAGCATGATGGAGTGTTTTCCCGATGGGATTGCTACCGTTAAAATACCATTCGGCCGATTCTTGACTTATAACCAGCGTATTAGGCTCAATCGGCAAGCTACCTAAAGCTAAAGGGAAATTGAAAATCTCAAAAAAACTTTTTTCAACAAAGATAGTATTGACATTGTCCGATTTAAGACGATTATTGAGCTCCCAGCCAAAAACCCGTACTACTTTCGTAGCATTTTCTATACCGGGGTAATTTTTTTTGAGCTTATCGGCTAACAAAAAAGAGGAAGAGGCATAGCTTTTCTTTGACCCACCCGTGGCGGTTTCATCCGTCAAAATTCGATAAATCCTATCTGTGTCTTTGTGAAAATTGTCAAATTCGAAAGAACTCTGCATTTGCATCAAAGCCAATAAAGCGAATGGAATAGCAATGCTCAATCCAAAAATATTTATGAATGAGAATTGTTTGTATTTGAGCAAATTCCTCCATGCGATTTTGAAATAATTTTGTATCATAATCTTATTTTTTTGATGATTTTATTCCGACTTTAAACTTTTTACAGGATTCATCAAAGCAGCTTTGATGGCTTGATAACTTACGGTTAA
>DAIQBE010000512.1:0-3089 GCA_036781325.1 Leadbetterella sp.
AATTCGAGAGGTTACTATCTTACTGTTTTCTATTCGACTAGTACTTTGATAAGGAAAAGAAACCGTTTTGCCATCTTGGGTGAAGGTAAAAGTACCCCATTGATATACCCAATTGCCTTTAAATGGGCCTTGCAAGATTTTGGAAGTTTGCTGTACGAAAGAAACTTTGCGGTTGGTGGTTGTTTTAAAACCACCGTCTACCCAGCCTTTAATAGTTTGTTCTGCCGTGCTTGAGTCTATCGGACTGGGGCCATACATCATTGCCTTGTCTGATAATAGATTCTTCATTTTGGCAACATCGCCCGCAGCAATAGCATTCGAATAGTCTGCGGCGATTTTTAGGTCTGCTTCTGCATTTGGGTTTTCAACGACTACTTCCCTGTAGGGTAGTTGTTGTGCTAGGCACAGGTTTGATTTTGAAAAGCAGATAATGATGATTGCAATGAGTAAGAAAAATTTGTTTGTTTTCATGTATTTTAAATTTAAATATTTATTGCCTACTCTTTTTATAGCTATCGGAACGGTTTTCGGCTTATCCGTTTTTTTGTTTTAAGACTTCCAAAATTCAATGGTTGTTTTTTTGCCATTATATTCAGAATTCATGGAGCATTTTATGGCACCAGAACCTAAAATTTCAAAAGTTAAGGTTCTAGAATTTCCTTTTGGTAAACCTGGATATTCGAAAGTGTTATGACCAATGTATTTAAATTCATTCCCAAAAACCTCATTTTTACTCCATAAAGAAGAATTATATTTGAAAAATTCGATAGTTTTGGTTTTATCTTTTTCGTTAGTATACTTACCCAATAGTTTATCAAGAGATGCTGGTTCAGCCTGCATTACTTTTGCCATTGAAACATCATAAATAACTTTTTTGCCGTTTTGAGAATCTGAAACATCGAGTATTCGTCTTTTGGCAAATTCGGCATTAGCGTAGATATCATTTTCGATATACTTATCTCCTGTGAAATATAATTGTGTCACTAAGGGTTGATAACCTTCAGCTGAAATCAATAGATGAAAATGTGCCGGTCGCATCTGCCCTCCTCCTGCATCATAAGGCACTGGTAAAAGAGTTTGAAAAGAGTAATTGCCTTTATCATCAGAAAATGTAACACCTCTGTATTTGAATTCTGAAGTGGAATTGTCGTATACACCATTACTATCACAATGCCAAAGTTCTATTTTAGCGTTTTTGTAAGGAGTTATACAATCTTGGTGTTTTACTTTGCCTGTAAGCTCTACCATTTGGCCTTTATCTCCTTTAACTACCAAATTGCTACGGACAGGGCTATTAGGTCTATAAAAAGGTCCTAAAATGTCAGAGGTAGTTTCACAATCACCTACATAATTTTTTCCATCAAATTTTATAAAACCTGAGGCACTTACTGCCAGAGCTGTTAAAACAGAACTTCCTAAAAATGATCTTCTTTTCATTAGTATAGATTATTAATAATATGGAATGATTTTATTTCTTAAATGGCTGGATTTTCCAGTAAGTCAAGCTGCGCCACATCCATTCCAGTGGTCCAAACCTAAAATATTTAAGCCATATCGGGCTGAAAATCAATTGAAATATCCATATACTGATTACAATGTAATACAACTCATAGCGTTGCAATTTGCCATACATTGAGAAGCCATAACCTAAAAATATGATATTGCAAATAATGGAGTGCGTGATATAATTGCTAAAAGCCATTTGCCCAACAGCCGCGAATGCTCTTTGTAAAAATGGTAAAATACCTGATTTAACAAAAAGCATAATCAAAGCTATGTGACCACATGTAGTTGGAATTCTGCCGAATTGATAGGTTAAAAAAGATTTTGATATGGATACAATGGAGAAATTGTTAGCGGTTATCAAACTAGCTTCATAATAATTTATTGAAATTCCAATTCCGTAACCGACTAGGGCCATTATTAAATAAAACCGATTGGATTTGGAGGCTTTTAATATGCCATTTTTAAAAAATGCCATACCAAATAGCATCATTGCCAAGGTATCCCAGAAATTATATCTATATAGGAAAACAGTTTCTGCAAGCATGTTTTCAGGGGCTTTGTGCATTACAATACTCCAATATCCCTTGCTTCTTGCGGTCATTTCGTCTTTTAATTGCTGAGGGCTAGCCTTACTTTCCTTTACTTTATCTTCCCATTTTGAAATGGCTTTTTTTTCGGCTATGGTTAAAGAATCACCTTTGGTTTTCTTCAAGTTAGCTGCTATTGAAGTAGAATACAGTTCGTTGGTGGAATAATATTCTTTTACCGTCAGGGCGGTATCAAAAGCCAGCATAAGGGCAAGTCCGAGGATTAGTTTTTTTGGCGATAAATGTCTAAAACTAAAGGCAAACATTCCTACGATGCCATAAGCGTACAGAATTTCACCGTCCCAAAGTAAAAGATAGCAATGTATTACTCCAAACAAAACCATCCACATTAATCTTCGAAAAAAAAGATCGGTAACTGCAATACCTTGATTACTTTCTATGGATCGACTGGTAAATAGCAAAATGCCCGCACCAAATAACATCGAGAACATGCCTCTCATGGTTCCTTCAAAAAATAGCATATTCATCCACCAGACATTTAAGTTCCAGCCTGTGGCTCCACCGTTATTGGTAGCATCAAAATAAGCTTTGTATAATCCAAATCCAGTGATATTCATTAATAGAATTCCCAACAGGGCTATACCCCGTATAGTATCCATGGAAGATATTCTTTGTGTGTTTGAAGTCGGTTTAAAGGTTTCAGGGTTTAACATCTTTTAGGGTTTATTTATTTATAGGGTTATAATGGGTATAAAAATATTAATCAAAGGTAGAGAAACTACTTCCGAAAGTCTTTTTGTATTGTTCCAAAAACTTTGTTTATTGTTCCAAAAACTTTGTTTATTGTTTCCTATTTTGGCTTTATTTAAGTAGTTCATACTTTAGTTTTCTTTTGGAATGGAATTTTATTACTTAAAAAAAGCCTTTGGGTGCTTATGAAGTATAATTACGCACAACAAAATTTATGTAGCAAAGCATTTAAACTGGCTATTGAGAATTGGTGATAGGATTAGGCCAGAAAATAGAAGCTAATCT
>DAIQBE010000513.1:0-3079 GCA_036781325.1 Leadbetterella sp.
CTGAGGCTAGGTGCGGCTTTAGACACCTGCGAAGGAAATATCCTTTGTTTAAGTAAAGATATTAAAACTTAAATTTCTTTCATCTTACCCATCCTACGATGCAACGTTTCCCTTTATACAATTACCTAAAACCTCCTACATCACCGTCTCTCAAACAAACCGAATAGAATTAGGTTAAAACCCAAAAAAAGGATTTTGCAATCATTGTAGAGCATAAGTAATAGATCTTGTATTTGCTTAAGAAGGTTTTATTCAGAAAGTAAAGAGAATAGTAGAAAATCTGAAAAATAATTTTGTAAATTTTAAATAGATTCTTACTTAAGTCGTTTGCGAATAGCAAATGCGTCTTGAGGATTTTGAATCAAAAGTTGTTTGAAATGTTTATTAGTAAAACCTATTTTTTTTAGTCTTGGAATTAATTCTTTATCAATTTTATCAAATGCTTTAAATTCTCCGCCATCATCTTTTTCCGGATGATACCAACCAGCATCATGCGATATCAGGGTATATTTTAAAAAATTATTTACTTTCAATACATCTAATGATTGCGCATACATATCAAAATTTCCCCATCCAATTCCATCCAAACTTATCCAAAATCCTTCTTTTGCGGCTTTTAAATATAAATTCTTTTGAGTTTCGTTCTGGGCATGAACCCAAACAAAAGCATTAGGACTTACGCCCAAATCCTTAATGATTTGAACTTGCTCAAAGGCACTTTTCGAGAAACCAGTATGTGAGCAAATTGTCAATCCAGTTGCTTTGTGGGTTATTGCAGCAGCCCTTACTAGTTTTTTATGTAATTCTGATAGTTGATTGGTAGCGTCAACACCTATTTTTATAAATCCGGGTTTAATGTCCGTTTTTTCAATCCCATTTTCGAATTCATTTATCCATCTTTCAGCTAATTGTACATCCGATTCTTCAAAGGCATATTTAGGCAAATGTTTATTTCCGTTGGCACCATAAAGACCCGTATTTGTGATGATCTGAAGCCCAGTTTTTTGGCTTAATTCCCTGTAAAGCAAGGGGTCTCTTCCGAGAAAATTGGGCGTACAATCAAAAAAAGTCTTATAGCCCAAGGCTTTGACTTCGTTCAGAAATGGGATTACTTTTTCAACGACTTTCTCCCTATTCCAACGCTCGAAAGTTATTTTATCAGCTCCAATAAAATCAACTAAAATATGTTCATGGATCAAACATTTCCCCAACTGTCGTATGGAGATTTTACCATTTACTGTATGAATGAATCCTTCATTTTTTAGAAATATAGGAGCTAAAAACAACTGAAGAAATGTTTTACGATTCATCAAATAAATTTATTTACAAAACGACTCAATAAATAATGTATCCACTTTTTGACAAAGCAAAATATCATCTTTTTTGCATTTAAACCAAAATTTAGTTAGAATTTTTGGACAGGTTTGGGCTTCAATAGTATCCCTTCGATTGTGTTCTGTATATTCGTATGTATATTTTGGGAATGGGAAAAAGTAAAGCGAATCTGCTAGAATGCCTTATATTAGTGAAATTATTTTAAACGGATATCAATTGGATTAAAAATCTACACCCCCACATACGTAAAAGGAGTAATCTGCTTTAATTCATATTTGGTTTTTTCGGATATGTCTAACTTTTCAATGAATTCTTTAATAGCTCTTTCGGTAATTTTTTCGTTTTTACGTGTCAATTCTTTTAGTGCTTCATAGGGTTTTGGGAAACCTTCTCTTCTCAAGACAGTTTGGATAGCTTCTGCCACAACCGCCCAGTTTTCTTCTAAATCTGAGTCAATAGCGGTTTTATTAAGCTCTAGTTTAGCTATTCCTTTTTGAAGAGACTTTAAGGCTATAATTGTATGTGCAAGGGGTACACCAATATTTCGTAAAACCGTGGAGTCGGTTAAATCTCTTTGCAGTCTCGAAATAGGCAATTTTGCCGAAAAGTGTTCGAAAAGTGCATTGGCTATTCCAAGATTACCTTCGGCGTTTTCAAAATCTATTGGATTTACTTTATGAGGCATGGCCGAAGATCCTATTTCTCCTGCTTTTATTTTTTGTTTGAAATAATTCATCGAAACATATTGCCAAACATCCCTAGAGAAATCTATAAGAATGGTATTAATTCTTTTTAGTGAGTCACAATAGGCTCCAAAATTATCATAATGCTCTATTTGTGTGGTGGTTTGGCTTCGGTTTAGTCCAAGAGTTTCATTTACAAATTTATTTCCAAATTCCACCCAGTTAATTTCAGGATAGGCTATAGCATGCGCGTTGAAGTTTCCTGTAGCTCCTCCAAATTTTGCGGAATAGGGAATTGCTGATAATAAAGCTATTTGGTTAATTAACCTTTCTACAAAAACTAACATTTCTTTTCCAAGCCGGGTAGGAGTGGCTGGCTGACCATGCGTTTTGGCTAACATCGGAATGTTATTCCATGTTTCAGAAATAGCTTGAATTTGAGACAATACAAGCATTAATTGGGGATAATATACAGTTTCGTGTGCTTCTTTAAGTGAAAGCGGAATGGCTGTATTGTTAATGTCTTGTGAGGTTAAACCAAAATGAATAAATTCTGCGTATTTTTCAATTCCTAAATTTTCAAAACGCTTTTTTATGAAATATTCCACAGCCTTCACATCGTGATTGGTGGTTTTTTCAGTTTCTTTTATTTCTAATGCGTTTTCTTCGGTAAACGCAGAATATATGAGCCTAAGTTCGGCAAATAAATTTTTAGGAAAATCTATAAGTTGGGGTAATGGATGCTCCACAATTTGAATGAAGTATTCGATTTCTATCTGAACACGGTATTTAATTAACCCAAATTCGGAGAAATACGAAGCTAACTCTTTCACTTGATGGCGGTATCTACCATCTATTGGCGAAATGGCACTTAAAGAATTTAATTGCATAATTAGTTTTATAAACTGTAAATTTACTAAATTGCTTTCAAATATTAACCTTATTAACCCCTTACATTTATGGAATCTTCTCCTTTTTTAGGCGAACTACTTGGCACAATGATACTTATATTATTAGGTGATGGTGTAGTAGCCAACGTTTTACTAAAAGGAACTAAAGGA
>DAIQBE010000514.1:0-3055 GCA_036781325.1 Leadbetterella sp.
AACATATCTTTTGGGATTTTCTTTCATATCAGAAAGTAAAATATTTAATGACGCGGCAGTTCTATCTAAATTTACATATAATGAATCGTCTCCAGCTAATTTTCCAATAGTTCCTTTTCCTGAATTAATTTCCTTAACAATAGTTTCTAAACCTTTTATAGTGGAGTTTAAGTTAGATACAGTCTTGCCAAGTTGCAATTGATTTAATGAGTCAGCAAAAGTCCCTGTTTTACTCAGTAGAGGTTTTATTTGTTGATCAAGGCTTTTTGAAAGCGCATTTAAATTTTCTGTCAATAAGGCCGCATTACTTGTAATTTTTCCAAGATTTGCTGCATTGTTTCCGATTACCGCATTAACACCCGTGGTGGTTTGAGTAGCATTGGCCATTAGCACTTTTAGTGCGTCTCCTGTAGAGCTAAACTCTTTTACAATAGAAGTAACAGTGATTAAAAGGGAATCCACATTTTTCAATGTTGGGGTGAGCTTATCTTGAACATTTTGCATTAAACCTGTCTCTAAAGAACTCGCCAATAGACTTCCATCTTTTAGCTTTTTGCCCTTACCTAATATTAACTTAATAAGTTTACCACCAATAAGTCCATTATCAGCTAAAATGGCAGTGGTCCCCTCAGAGACACTAAGTTTTTTATTAATAGCTAAAGTTACATCTATAACGTTTTTTTCATAATTGGGAGTCATTTTTAACACTCTACCTATATTTACACCATTATAGGTAACAGGATTAGATATTTCAAGTCCCTGAACATCTTGATATTGAACTTTGTACTCTGCAACCGTTGAAAACAAATCTGAGCCTTTCAAGAAATTAAAACCAATGTAAAAGACAATCAAAGCAACTAGCCCTAATACCCCTACTTTTATTTCTTTTTTAATTGTCATTTTATGATATTTTTCTTTCGTGCTTTAAAATAATACCGCAATTTACTTCAATTTAAATTACAGTTTTAGTTTTCTAGTTGTTTTTTATATTCTTCAAAAGCCTTAAAAACAGCATAAGCTATTTTTTCTCGACCTTCTGAGCTACCTAAGTACTTTAAATCTAAGTTATTGGTTAAATACCCCGTTTCAACAAGTACACTTGGCATTGTGGTTTCCCAAATAACTATAAATCCGGCTTGTTTTACACCCCTACTTCGGTAGCCAATTTTATCCATATTTTTTTCTACTTTCGATGCAAACTCCAAACTTTGGTTCATGAATGCGTTCTGATAATTGGCAAGCATAATATGTGCCAAAGGCGATTTGGGATTATATCCTTTATAACTTTTACTATAATTATCCTCTAGTAAAATTACGTTATTTTCTGTTTTTGCAAGATCTAAATTCTCCTGTGTTTTATGCAGACCCATTACATAGGTTTCTGTACCAGAAAGTTTAGAGGATTGTGAGTTAGCATTACAATGGATTGAAATAAAAAGGTCAGCTTTATTTCTATTAGCAATTGCAGCTCTTTCATGTAATGGCACAAATTCATCTTTGTCTCTTGTGTAAATTACTTTGACATTAGGATAATTTGCTTTTATCTTTTGACCAATTTGCAGAGTAATATCTAGTGCGTATTTTTTTTCCTTGCCATTTCCTGTGCCTGGATCTTTTCCACCATGGCCAGCATCTAGAACAACTATGGCAAGTTTATTCATTATTGGCAGGGAAAAACTAAATAAACCGAAAAGTCCAACAGCTAAGATGGATATGAAAATAGGCAATTTAAGATTTATTAACTTCATTATTTTTGAAACCAATATTATTTTTATCTTTTTTGAGTGTAAAACTTCGTTAAAGCTATACTTTGTTTTAATTTTGCTTCACAAAATTAATGCTTTTGTTAGAACATTAAAAATTTATAGGTACATCAAAAATTTAAATTTAGATGTTTTTATGCTTAAAAAAACTTTATTTCTAATATTCCAATTATTTAATAAACGGTATTTTTAACCAATTCAATTAAGAAAATTTGAAAAGTTTTTATTTTATACTGATTTTATTTATTTTGTTTTGTTTTAATAATGAGGCCATAGCACAGCGTACCTTTCAAAATATTGGAAATAGAGCCACAGGTTCGTTTGGAAATTCTCCTACCAATACTAATGCAACTTCAAATAACGCAAACCAAGAAAATCTGAGTAAAATTAAAAAACCAAAAATTAGGAGAGACACTTTATCTTCTGCTATCCCTGATTCATTGAAAAGCGGTGAAAACAAAATTGAGACAACAGTTGAGTCCATGTCTGCAGATTCCACTATTTTAGATATTGAAAAGCAAATTTATTATCTCTATGGTGAAGCTCAAGTGATATATGGTGATATAGAACTAAAAGCGGATTTTATTAAGTTAGATTGGGGCAAAAGTGAAGTATATGCACATGGAATGCCCGATACAACTAAAAAAGTGGGGGAACCCGTAAAAGGAAAGCCCATTTTTACAGATGGTAGCGAAACCTTCAATTCTGATACGGTTCGTTATAATTTTAAATCGAAAAGAGCCATAGTTAGTAAAATTGTTATGCAACAAGGTGAAGGCTTTGTGCAAGGGAAAAAAGTAAAAAAAGATGCGGAAGATAATATGTACTTGTCGAATGCAAAATATACCACATGTAATTTAAAAGATCCCCATTTTCACATTGCTGCCAAAAGAATAAAATTGGTGAATAAAAAATCTTTGGTTTCAGGTCCATTTAATCTTGTTTTAAGCAACATTCCTTTGCCTATAGGTTTGCCGATGGGCTTTTTTCCAATTCCCAAGAAAAAGGAAATTGGAACTTCTGGTTTTGTTATGGGAAATTATGGGGAAGAGCCCAGTAACCGGGGATTTTATTTTAGAGATTTTGGTTATTATCATGCTTTTAACGAATACGTTGGGGCGAAGCTTATTGGCCAAATTTACTCCAAAGGCAGTTGGGGAGTTGGACTTCAATCGACATATACCCGCAAATACAAATATGCTGGAAATCTAAATTTACAATTCAATTTTAATAAATCTGGAGATATAATTGAGATAACTCCTCCTTCAAAAGATTTTAACATTTCTTGGTCT
>DAIQBE010000515.1:0-3055 GCA_036781325.1 Leadbetterella sp.
TAGTCTCATACATATCATAGCGTTTTTTCAAAATAACGACAATAGCACTGTCTTTACTTCCACTTAACTTTAAACCTAATGCTTGACTCATCAAAATTTTATCCCATACTTTGTCGAGTTCTTGCTCAGTAGTGGGCCATTTCGATTTAGACCTATCCACTTCATATGTTTCGGTTGTTGTAAAGTCAAACGGCCTATCCAAAAACTTTTTAATGTATTGATGCCTTTCTCTATATTTTTTTCGGTAAGAATTAAAAACAATAAATGCAGCCGATAAATCACCGGTCAAAAGTGATTCATCAATTGTAAATTGATATTTATCAAAACTTTCAATTTCACTTTGAGTAAAATAGGCTTTAGAACCATCTACATTCTCTATATAGCTTTTCCAAACTTTTAATGATAAGGAGTCATCAATGTTGAATTTCTTATAATGATAATTATTCAAAAACTGAGTAACAAAAGCTTCTACCTTTGTCTGGGACGAATTAGGTATAAGATCATCATAGCTATACTTGGGAGTTTCAGTTTGCCCGTTTACGGTCAAGGCTCCCACTGCAAAAAAGAAAACTAAAAAACGCTTTTTCATTTATTATTAGTTTTAAATCCCAAAAGCCATAGTATTGACCTCTTAAGATTTGATTATTTTACTATTTCTAACAATTCTACTTCAAACATTAATGCTTGATTTGGACCAATACTTGGTGGACCTTGAGCACCGTATGCTAATTCAGCAGGTATAAATAAAGACCATTTTGAACCTGTATTCATTAACTGTAATGCCTCAACCCATCCTCTTATTACTTGAGTAACTCCAAAAGTGGCAGGCTCACCTCTGCTCACAGAGCTATCAAAAACTGTACCGTCTATTAAAGTGCCATGATAATGAACTTTTACTTGATCGGTTTCTAAAGGCTTAGGACCAGTTCCTTCCGTGATAACCTTATACTGAAGTCCACTTGGTAACGTTATCACCCCTGGTTTAGTTTTATTAGCGAGTAAAAATAATTCACTTTTTTTTCTATTTTCATCGCCAGCCTTTGAAGCTTGTTTTTGAAAATAAGATTGAATAAAAATTCCACACTGCTCAGAGCTTAACATGGTTACACCACCATTTAAAACATCACTAAGTGCTTTAGATAAAAGCTCAGGATTAATATTTACTTTTTGATTTTTAAGATTCTCTCCTACATTAACACCAATAGCATAACTTAGGCTATCAATAGAATTCTGTAGTCCCATAGTATTGGACACTTTATCTGATATTGGCTTAGGAGGAGCGGGTATTGCAACTTTAGAATTTGAAGCAGTAACTACCTTCGGTTTACTTGAAGATGTTACTTTCGGTTTTACTTGAGCGATAGATAAAGTGTTAGCAAATACTATTATAATACCAAAAGCAACACTAATTTTAGAAGATAATCTCATACTTTTATTTAAAAATTTATAATTTTGTTTACAATTACGATAAAAAGACAAAAAAACGTAATAAATTTAACATTTTTAACAATATCATTAACAAATTTTTTATCTCTATTATTGTGGTATAGTTTTTGAAACCTTGGATTAATTACAAAAAATAGTTTCCCTAATGAAGTCAATTTTAAAATTTCCATTAATGATGCTCAACGGAATTAAAAATTTAGTAAAAGCCATAATAACTGGTTTTGTTAAATTAGCCGCTACAATTTTCAACCTAATTAAAAGTGTAATACAAATTATTGGGTCAGGAGCCACTAAAATTATAGTTACAATTTTTAATGGTATAAAAAATCTGATACTTGCTTTTTTTAGAAAATTAAAAAATCCTTATCATTCTTCTACTTTGAGATGGAGAGGTTTAATTCATTCAATTGCTGTCTCAGTATTAATAACTTTAGGATTCTTTGTTATTCAACCTTTTTCTATTCAAGATTTAGCCGTTGAGGAAAAAAATGTGTTGTTCTCTTTTATAGCAGGTATTTCTATTTTAGGTATGCTTATTTGTCAATTTTTGTTACCTCTTGCTTTTAAATCTTTTTATAGTGAGGCAAAATGGACGCTAGGAAATCAATTTTTCCAATCTTTCTTAATGGTTGTAATAATCACTTTTGGTTTAGTATTTTATCTTAGTAATACTGCTTCTATAAATATAATATTTCCAATTGATGCTTTTATTTTTGTACTAATAAGTTTAATTCCTCTCTTTATTTTTGTTGTAATTCAAGAAATAATGCATGATAATAAATATAAAAAGAAGGCAAATGAATTGAATAGAGGAATGAATAACACCCAAGTTTTGCAGTCTGAAAACCCGCTAAAAGTCTTAATATTTAAAGGTCAAAATGAAAAGTTGAGTTTAATTCCAAATCAACTAATTTATACGAAAATTAATAAAAATGAATCAACGTTTTATTTTCAAAACCCATTCGGTTTAGATAAAAAAATGATTACTATTAATGAGGATAAGGTTAGAGAAGAACTAAAAAATCATCCTCAGTTTAAGGCTTTTCATGATGACATTATCATAAATGTAAATGCTATACAAAAAGTTACAGGAAATGCCAGAGGTTATGAAATTGCCATAGCAAGAGTTAATGAACTAGTGAGCATTCCAAACAGATATAAGAGAGTTTTAGAAAAATTATGAAGTAAAATGATTTTTCAAATAAGAAGAATATATTTTATTTGTTTTTAATACATTATTATTTAAAAAACTTTCATCCAAGTGTTTTGAGTTTTCATTACTAATTCAATAACATCTCTAACTACCCCCCTTCCGCCATCTATTGCGGAAACAAAATCACAAATTTCAATTACTTCTTTAGCTGCATCTTTTGGACAGCATGACAGCGTATTTCTGTTTTTCATAACTAAATAATCAGGTATGTCGTCACCTAAAAATAATGTTTCGGAAGGGTCTAAATTATTTTTACTTATATAATAATCAAAAGTCTCTAATTTTTGATCAGTGCCAATACTTAGAAATATATCTTTTACTCCAAGGCCACTTAACCGTGTACCAATACTTTTTTGTTTCCCGATTTCTTTTGTTTGTTGGCGAGATCAATGTCTC
>DAIQBE010000516.1:0-3048 GCA_036781325.1 Leadbetterella sp.
ACAACAGAAGAACCTGCTTTTACTTTGGCAGCATTTATTACAGATCCATAACCAGTCATCACTCCGCAACCTACGATAGCCGCAGACGAAAATGGGATTTCTACATGTATTTTTACACATGCTGCTTCTCTAACTAGGGTAAATTCCGATAGTGTTCCTAAGCTAAAGGCACGTTCGATAGGTGTATCTTCAAAAGTGGTGGAACTAAAAGTGGCATGTCCCTCACTGATCTTGTTACCAGCTGTTACAGCTGAATTTCGTTCGCAGATATGTTGATTGCCTTCTTGGCACTGAAAACATTCGTAACATGGAATTGCCCAATTGAGTATGACTTTGTCTCCTATACTTAAAGACTTAACCTTTTCTCCTACCTTAATTACAATTCCGGAACCTTCATGACCCATTATCAATGGTTTACCCCAAGATTGAGAGTCCCAGTCGGTATGACAAACTCCAGCGGCTTTAATTTCGACCAATACTTCGTCTCCAACTGGGTCCTGTATTTTAATCTTCTGAATTGAAAAATTACCATTTCCATCAGCTACTGCAGCTTTGCAATTTGTCATTTACTAAAAATTACAGGATTAATTTCTGTTTCTATTACTTCTCCAATTTTTGCACCTGGGCACCAGACTTCCCAATCCTTCTGTTGGTTTTCATTTTCGGGTGCTTTCAGAATCATGTCTTTATCCATATAAATCACGGTCATTACTTTACGCATTTCTTTGGTGTGGTTAGCACCTGCACGGTGAAATACCCAACCGGAGTGAAAACTAACTTCGCCTAATTCAAAAGGCTCAATAACATGTTGAAAATCAGTAACTCGGAGTTTTTGTTCTATTTTTTGCTCGCTTTCATCACCTATAGAAAGTTCACGACCTTCTACAATTGTATGGCTTCCAGCACTAAACTCTAAGGGTCCCATTTCGAGAGGAATGGCTTGCAAAGGAATCCAGGCTGTAACAGTTTTGTCGGTATTAAGAGGCCAATAATATTGGTCGGCGTGCCAGGGAGTTATGCCACCTCCAGCTTCTTTGAAAAGGGCTTGGTCGTGGTAAAGTCTGGCACCATCGGTTTTCATAAGTTCAGTGGCAATTTGTCCTAATCGTTTACTCATTACAAATTCTGCGCAAGTTTCATCTTCACGCCAAAGGTTAAAAATCTGCAAGAATGCTTTGCCGTAGGTATCTCTCTGCTCCATGGGTTTATCTTGCGAGTTGATTTGGTTAACTTTTTTGGTAATAGCCTCACCATAATATTCCAAAGTTTCGGCGTCAAATACATTTTTGAGTTTTATGTATCGGTTTTTTTGATAAAAAGCTATGGCATCATCGGAGAGCGTGTAGGGCTGGTTAATTATATTTTTCATTACTAAATTTTTACAAATAAGTATTTTTTTACAAAAGTGATTAAATAATAGTTGAATGAATTTGATTTAATTTTCAAATTATTGTCTTATTTTGTCTTAATAGTAAAATATGCATTAAAAAAATGGAAAAATGAAACTATGAAAGCGGTCTTTGAGAGATTGGAAGCCCAACAATTTAATTCGTTTATAGTACGTCAAATTGAATTACCCAATTTTGATGCTCCTTTTCATTTTCATCCTGAATTTGAATTAACTCTAATATTAAAAGGGGAAGGTCAACGCTATGTGGGTTCACAAGTTAAAGCATTTATTGATGGTGATTTGGTGTTTTTAGGTTCAAATCTGCCTCATTGTTGGATAAATCAGCCTACGGAAAATGAAAATGTTTCTTCTATTGTCATTCAGTTTGGTGATTCGTTTTTAGGAAAAGAATTAATAAATTTACCTGAAATGCAAAAAATCAAGTCTTTTTTTGATAAATCAAAAATGGGTATTGAAATAGTTGGAGTAGCGAAAGAGCAAATTGCTGGAAAGATGCATAGCATGGTGCAGCAGAGTCCTTTACAAAGAATGTTGACGTTGATTGAAATTTTGGACCTTTTGAGTAGTAATCAGGAGTATTTATCCATAGATTCTTATTATTTCGAAAATAATTATAACCAGTCCGAAACTTCTAGATTTCAAAAAGTTTTCTCATTTTTAATAGAAAATTTTAAGGAAGAAATTCGTCTGGAGCAAATAGCTGACATTGCTGGTTTGTCTCCCACTTCGTTTTGCAGATATTTTAAGGGAATTACCCACAAGACTTTTAGTGAGATAATAATAGAATTTCGATTGCAGTTTGCCTCTCAATTACTTTTGAAAACCAATTTACAAGTTAGAAATGTGGCACTTGAAAGTGGGTTTGGAGATGTGCCTTATTTCAATAGACAATTTTTAAAACACAAGGGGGTTTCACCAATGGGATATAGAAAAAAGCACTTATTTAAATAAAAAAAGGATAGTATTAAACTACCATACGATGCGTTTATAATTCAATCTCAAATCTCCAAAATTAACTAGAAGAGCAAGTCTATTTCCCGAGACTTTAAGGTAATTTATACATTGTGCGGTAAATTCATCCGTTAACGCTGATACACCTTTTACTTCTAAAATAATGGAATTAAAAACTACAAAATCGGCATAAAACTTATGAGGTAGAATAATGTCTTTGTATAGTACTTTGTATTCTTTTTCCCTTTGATAGGGTATTCCTGCTTTCTTGAGTTCATATTCGAGAGCATCTTTATAAACTATTTCTAAAAAACCATGCCCTAAATTATTGTGAACTTCCATGCACTTACCAATAATCTGGAAGGCTTCTTCTTTTAATATTAATTGTGTCATTTTGTGTTAAATTGTGTATTTTTTGCCAC
This sequence comes from Leadbetterella sp., assembly GCA_036781325.1. GTDB lineage: Bacteria > Bacteroidota > Bacteroidia > Cytophagales > Spirosomataceae > Leadbetterella. The sequence goes on from DAIQBE010000516.1 coordinate 2,785, forward strand.
TAATGCACGAATCAACAAGAAACCATTCGTGAATTCGTGGCAAATATAATTCAAACTTTTTTTGCCACTAATGCACGAATTAACAAGAAACCATTCGTGTATTCGTGGCATTTTATATCAAAACAATTTATATTTTGCCACTAATGCACGAATTACAAGAAATCATTCGTGAATTCGTGGCTAATATATATCAAAACAATTTATTTTTTGCCACTAATGCACGATTTATCTAAATTCAATTTGGAATCAGCCTAGTTTGATGTT
>DAIQBE010000517.1:0-3043 GCA_036781325.1 Leadbetterella sp.
ACCTTGCTTACAGATCCGAAAAGTAAACCATACATAAAAGGAGTGGGATTTCAATGGGCTGGCAAAGATGCTATTGAGGAAATTCATAAAAAATATCCCAAGTTAAATTTATATCAGTCAGAACAAGAATGTGGTAATGGTTATAATGATTGGAAGGGTGCTGTTCACTCTTGGGACCTCATGAAGCATTTTCTTAACAATGGCGTGACTGCATATATGTACTGGAATATGTCATTAAATGAAGGAGGTGTAAGTACTTGGGGCTGGCATCAAAACTCGCTTGTGGTTGTAGATACCTTGACAAAAAAATATAGATATAGCCATGAGTATTATCTAATGAAGCATTTGAGCCATTTTGTAAAACCCAATGCTCAGAAAGTTCAAACGGAAGGAGCTTTTGATAACATTTTCGCCTTTGAAAACTCCGATAAAAGCATAGCTATTTTGGTGCATAACGACAGTAGTGAACAAAAAACTATCAATATCAAAATTGGAGGGAAAACCATAAATCCTTCACTAAAACCAAACACATTCAATACTTTTTTGATAAAATAACCATGTTTGAATACCGAACTTACCCATTTGTAAAACCGCCCGAATTAAGCGATGGGAATTCAAGACTTTATGATGTAAGCATCGTAGGTGGTGGTCCTGTGGGCTTAACATTGGCTTTGTCATTGGCAAAACAAGGCGTCGAAGTTTTGCTTTTAGATGAAGGCAATCAGGTGAGTGTGGGCAGTCGTGCTATATGTTTTGCCAAACGAAGTTTAGAGATTTTTGATAAATTGGGAGTAGCAAAACCGATGATAGAAAAAGGGGTACAATGGAATGTTGGCCGCATATTTTTCAGAGAACAGGAAATTGACTGTTTTGATTTATCGCCCGAAATGCTATCAAAATACCCGGCTTTTATTAATCTGCAACAGTATTATGTTGAGCATTTTTTGATAGATGCGGTATTGAAAGAACCTAAAATTGACATAAGATGGCAGAATAAAGTGGTAAATATCGAACACGTTAATGACGAAATTGTAAAAGTAGATATTGAAACCCCCGAAGGCAATTATTTAATACAAACCAAATACCTTGTCGCTTGTGATGGCAGTAGAAGCACCATTCGCAATTTAATGAATCTTGAGATGCAAGGCGAGCGGTTTGAAGAACGATTTCTCATTGCAGATTTTAAAATGGAAGCTGACTTCCCTTCTGAAAGATGGTTTTGGTTTGACCCACCTTTTGCACCTGGTCAAAGTATTTTGTTGCATAAGCAACCCGACAATTTATGGCGATTGGATTTTAAATTGGGAAAAAATGCAGACAGTTCGATTGCTCAAGACAAAGAATTTATTTCCGAAAAAATTAAAAGCGTTATTAAAGACCGACCTTTCGAATTGGATTGGACGAGTATTTATAGTTTCAGTAGTAAGAAATTAAATAGATTTGTTCATAAAAATGTCATTTTTATAGGTGATGCAGCCCATGTTGTAAGTCCTTTTGGAGCCAGGGGTGCTAATAGTGGCATTGAGGACGCTGATAATTTGAGTTGGAAACTTGCCTCAATATTAAAAGGGAATAACAAAGAACTTTTAGAAACCTATAATGCCGAAAGAGTAGCTGCTGCCGACCAAAACATAGCTTGCACGGGTCAGTCAAATACTTTTATTGCTCCACAGGGTGAAGAGGCTACTGCCATGAGAAATGCTATTTTAGAAAAAGCAAAAACTGATGTATTTTATAAAAAGCAAATAAATTGCGGCCGACTTAGCATACCTTGTGTATATGGCAAATATCAAAATTCCGAAGAAGGCTTCTGGCAAAGTCAAGACTTGGAACCTGGAAGAGCTGTGAAAGATTGTAGTATTGATAATGGCTATTTAATAGATAAACTAGGCTATCATTTTACCTTGCTCATTGATAAAAACAAGCTTTCGGAAGATGAAAAGATACAAATAACCGATGCCGAAATAGATATTATCGAGATTGATGTTTTCAAAAGTCATAAACTTTCAAAACTATATGATTTAGAGGATGGAGGTGCCTACTTATTTACCCCAGACCAATACATTTTGGGTAGATGGCGAAATTTTAGATTTACGAATGCATTAGATTTAATCAATTCGTATATGTCTGGAAATCTCTTTGAACAAGACAGTCTAATCAAAACTGAGCAGGAAATCATAGATGAAGAGATTGCAGAAACCCTTAGAAACGTTCATTTTTTAAATGTTATAAATTAAAATTATGCCCATTTATCATAAATTAGGAAAAATGCCCCAAAAGCGGCACACCCAGTTTAAAAAAACTGATGGTGGGCTATACTATGAGCAATTGTTTGGAACAATAGGCTTCGATGGCATGTCATCGCTTTTATATGAGATTCATCGGCCAACAATGGTCAAAGAGATTTTGTCGGAAAAAGACGTTTCACCCAAAATAGCCATTGAAAAAGGAATGAAAGCACGTCTATTGAAAGGATTTGAGGTAAAACCGAAGGATGATTTTTTAGAAAGTCGCACATCACTTCTGGTGAATTCTGATATTCTTATTGGTTTGGCTGCACCCAAAAAATCATTGCGTGAATACTTCTATAAAAATGTGGATGCCGACGAAATGTTGTTTATACACCAAGGCAGTGGTACTTTGAGAACCATGCTGGGCAATATTCCTTTTGAGTATGGTGACTATCTCATCATTCCTAGAGGTATGATTTACCAAATAGATTTTGATACAGAACAAAATCGTATTTTATATGCTGAAAGTTTTCATCCGATATATACACCAAAACGATACAGAAATCATTTTGGCCAACATTTAGAGCATTCACCATTTTGCGAACGTGATTTAAAATTACCCCAAGACCTTGAAACCCACGACGAAAAAGGTGATTTCATTATAAAAATCAAAAAACAAGGGGTTTTATACGAAATGCTTTACCCAACACATCCTTTCGATGTGATAGGTTGGGATGGGTATAATTTCCCCTATGGATTTTCAATTCACAATTTTGAACCCATAACAGGCCGTGTGCATCAGCCACCACCAG
>DAIQBE010000518.1:0-3030 GCA_036781325.1 Leadbetterella sp.
TTTTGAGAGTAAAATGCAAAGGAGATTCAAAAAATCCTATGGGTTTTGGAGCCGTATTAGAAATAGAATTTGAAAACGGAGAGAAAATCATCCATGAAAACAATCCGCATAGAGGATATTTGTCGAGTGTAGAGCCCATTGTTCATTTTGGTTTGGGTACAAAAAAGGTAAAAACATTGAAAATTTCATGGTATAATGGTTTTTCAGAACTTATATTAAATCCTAAAATAGATCAATTGTTATTGGTGGATATAAAAAATGCGACCCTTAAGTCTGGAGAAAAACTTCAAATCAACCCTTTACTTCTAACAGATATTACTGAACAAAGCAAAATAGATTTTTTACATAAAGAGAAGGATTTTGTTGATTTCAATATTCAAAATTTAATTCCTTTTAAATTATCAGAATTAGGGCCAGGGATGGCAGTTGGAGACATTAATGGAGATAAGCTGGACGACGTTTTCATTGGTGGGCCTAAAAGTATTAGTGGTACTTTTTTAATTCAAAAATTGGATGGAACATTTTCTAAAAAGTTTTTAATGACTGAGCCTGAATCACCCAACAAAAAAGGAGAGGACTTGGGAAGCTTGCTCTTTGATGCTGATGGAGATGGTGACCTAGATTTATATATTTGTAGAGGAGGCACTGAAGATTATAAAGATCAACCAAGTTTTCAAGATGCTTTTTATGAAAATAATGGAAAAGGAGATTTTCAGGAAGCGAACGGAGTTATTCCTCTTTTTAATAACAGTTCATCCTGCGTTCGTGCTGCTGATTATGATAATGATGGCGATTTGGATTTGTTTGTTGCAGGACGCAATGTTCCTACCGAATATCCAAAATTCACTTCTTCTAAGATTCTAAGGAACGTTTCCCAAAATGGGAAAGCTAAATTTTTGGATGATTCAAAAAAAGTGGCAGCACAATTAGAAAACATAGGTTTAATTTGTGATGCACTTTGGACAGATTTTGACAATGATGGATGGTTGGACTTAATGCTTGCGGGTGAATGGAGTGAAATAAAGTTTTTAAAAAACACCAAAGGGAAGTTTAGTATTTTAAAGGATTCAGGACTTGAAAAATTCAAAGGACTTTGGAGTTCTATAAATGGTAGTGATATGGATAATGACGGGGATATTGACTATGTGGTTGGAAATGTTGGCTTAAATACTTTATTCAAAGTGTCGGATAGTGAGCCTTTAAAGGTTTTAGCGAAAGACTTTGATAACAATGGAAATTACGATGTTATCCCTTTCGTTTATTTTCAAGATCAAAATAAAAAAAGAAAATTGGTGCCTTTTAACGGGAAAGACGATGTAAATAAACAGTTAAATGTTACACGCCAACGGTTTGTTTCTTATAAAGATTTTGCAACTGCTGATATTGAAAATTTATTAACTAAAGAGGAGAGAAAAGATGCTCAAGAATTGGATTTGAATTATGCCTCTACCTCCTATATTCAAAATAATGGCAATGGAAAGTTTTCCATAAAAGCATTGCCAATGGAGGCTCAGTTTAGTGTTAGTAACGGAATAATTTTAGAAGACTTTGATAATGACGGCAATCAAGACATTTTATTATCAGGCAATAATTTTGGAAATGAAATTTCCGTAGGAAGATATGATGCGTCTAATGGTATATTTTTAAAAGGAAATGGGAAAGGCAATTTTTCAAAAATTAGTAATTCGGGATTTTATGTAAGTCAAGATGCCAAATCTAGTGTATCATTATTTAATGCAAAAAATGAAATGTTGATCTTTACTGCACAAAATCGAGGTAAACTATTGACTTTTAAAACGTCTATATTAAAACAAAACCTTCCATTGTCATTTAAAAACAGATCTTACACTTTTGAAGTAAATGGTAAGAAAACTAAAAAGGAGCTTTATTTTGGATCTTCTTATCTGGGCCAATCTTCGAGAGCAGTAATAATTCCTACTTTAGCTAAAAATATTAAAGTTAATTAAAAATATGCTTAAAGTTTGGGCATTTATTATTTCAGTTTTTTGGCTATTAGTCTCTTCTTGTAATTCAAACGAAGTTTCTGAAACTGAGCCTCCTTTGCCATCGAATAAAACTGGTGAAGAACTCGCAAAAATTCATTGTGGAAGTTGCCATATTTTTCCTAATCCAAGTGCATTGCCAAAAGATATTTGGATAAAAGGGGTTTTGCCTAAAATGGCCTTGCGGCTAGGCCAAGGAGAATATATGAATGAAATGATGGCCTATTCCAATGAAGAAATGATGAAAATAATTAGCTCTGGAGTGTATACCGAAACTCCAATTATAGCTAAAGAGGACTGGTTAAAAATTGTTGATTATTATTCAAAAAATGCACCAGAAAAACTGGATGTTTCTAAAAATCATTCCAAATCAGAACTTTCTGGGTTTGATATTAAAGAAACTACTATTTCTTCAAAAGAAATAGTCATGACAGAATTTGATTCTTTAAGAAATGAACTCTCCATTTCAACTACTTTAAATAATAGGGTTTATAGTTTATTACCCAATGGAAAAATTAAAGACTCCAGTAAAACTAATAGTCCAGTTGTAGCTACAAAGTATCACAAACAACTAGGTAAAATAGTTTTAGAAATTGGCATTTTAAATCCTTCTGAATTAGCCCAAGGTAGATTAATGGCAGGAAACAGGGTCTTATTAGATAAATTGCATCGTCCTGTTAATTTTGTATTGGCTGATATCAATGCTGACAATTTTGATGACTTTGTGGTTGCTAATTTTGGAAATTTGATTGGAAGTTTGGCTTGGTATGATGGAAAGAATTTTAAGGAAACCATACTGTTAAATGAACCAGGTGCACGGGTGATCCACCAAGTGGATTTTGACAAAGATGGGAAAAAAGACTTTTTAGTATTAATGACCCAAGGACGTGAAGGCATCTTATTTTTTAAGAATATGGGCAATGGGACGTTCGATAGAAAGACATTATTGAGTTTTCCTTCTTATTATGGTTCCAGTTATTTTGAAGCCAAAGATTTAGACAAAGATGGAGACGTTGATTTTATTTAC
>DAIQBE010000519.1:0-3029 GCA_036781325.1 Leadbetterella sp.
TGAACTGCAAAAGCCAACGTGTGTCTGATTCTAAAAATGGCCCCAAAAGTATTAGTTCTAAAACGCAAGTGAGCTTTTTCTCTTAAAAACTCTAAACTATGTTTTTTAGGCTGCATTGGAAAAGTTTCGTCTGCTTCTCCATAAATTTCTATGGACTCAGCCAGAACTTCAACCGATTGACCAGAGCCAGCGGATGCAACTAATTTTCCAGTAATAGCCAAACACGCCCCTGTAGAAACTTTTTTTAATAATTCAGCATCTATCTTTTGGTCTTCAACTACTGCCTGAATATTATTTATGGTAGAGCCATCATTTAAATTTATGAAAAGGATGTTAGCTTGTCCACGTTTTGTTCTAACCCAACCTTTTACTACTACTTTCTGGTTTTCTGGTTTTAGCTGAAGAATTTCTTTGATTTGCATAAAATAATAAACTTTTTTTTCTGGAAATAGAATAAATATCAATTAAAACACAAAATTAAAAAATTTGTGGGTATAAACTATTTAAAATTTTGAATGAAAATAGATAAATTTTAAATTGACTAAAGCAATATTACCTCTTGGGAAATCAAGTATTAAACAATATGAAATACAACAATCCTGAAAATTAAATATGGAATCCCAGTATTTAATATTCCTAATAATGAGAATTCTAATTGAAGTATAGTTACTGCTGGGCAGTTTGTTCTGCATAAGCAATCAAAGTAGGAAAATCCAACTGAGTTAATGTTTTTTCCTTTTGATGTTCCCCATAAATCTTTTTTATTGGAATTTTAAAATTAGATTTAATAGAAAATGAATAATAATCGTTGAAAGATTTACCAGTACTGGCGTTTTCAGGAACGCACAATTGATTCTCATTGCCAATTTCAACGGTTTCTTTACTTATCAAAAGTGGCAAAATACAGTCATAAACTTTAAAAAGGCGTTTAATTAACACTTTTCTGCTTGGAAGCTTTGCCGTACCCGACCACCAAATATTTTTCACCTCGTTCATTGCCTCATTTGTGGCTTTAGTGTCTTCTACTGCTCCTAAGTTTTTCAAAGTTTCCTTTATACTGCCCGTCATTGCTTCTTCATATTCCAAATCACTTTCTAATGCTTTCATACCCAAATGTACTCCAAGTAAGTTAGAATAAGCGTCTTCAACGGAAAAGCTAGAATATCTTTCTGGAACCATAGGGATATACGATGCACCAAACCAAGTGGATATCTCATGCCATACAGAAACGTCATAGGCTATCTTTCCGGCTAATTGTACAGCATCTGCATTAGAAATATCTTCGGGAATTAATAAACTTAAAGTTTTCAATCCACCCTCCACTCCCATTTTTAGACTAAAATTTGGCTGTCCCTTTTTACTTTGTATTAAGCTATACAAATAACCGGTGAAATCTGCCATATCTCTCAAGTGTCCTAGGTCAATAAATCCACCATGATGGGTATAAATTATTCCGTTTTGTTCTTCTTTATTTCCTAAATACTTATGCGGACCAATTTTCTCCACTCCTGTAGTTTCAGTAAATTTTACAAAGGAAAAAACTGCCAATTTTACATCCACTCCAAAAGAACAACACGTACGAATAATCCTAGGTGGAGGATTATTTAAGGCATCTTTTTCTAATTTTGGGGGCTTCGCATTAGAATAAAAAGCAAAAAAAAGAAAACCTAAAACATTTAAAATCCTCATCTTATCTTTTACAATTTTCATAATTACCCAAGCTTCTTACTTAAAAAACAAAAAAAATCAAATTTCATTTCAATAAAAAAATCTTTTTTTATAACTATTTAATAAAATGCCTGCAAAGATACCTATTTTTGGAATTTAATTTTTAAAATATATGCTTCACAGTATTCCTTCAAAAACAGACCTAGTTTCTACACATGAGCGTATCAGGCCTTATATTTATCGAACGCCAATTTTAACAAACGAAAAAATAAATAGTCTATCAGGTTGTAAAGTATATTTTAAATGTGAAAATCTTCAAAAAATTGGAGCATTTAAGGCCCGCGGCGGCTTAAATGCGGCATTAAGTTTAGAGCCATCTGACCTAGAGAATGGATTATGTACACATTCGTCTGGTAATCATGCACAAGCGGTTGCATTGGCAGCTAAAATGCTTAATATTAAAGCATATATCGTAATGCCTAACAACGCACCAGAAGTAAAGATAAATGGAGTTAGGGAGCTTGGTGCAGAATTAATATTTTGTGAACCAAACCTAGCGGCGAGAGAAAATGGGGTAAAAGAAATCATAAAAAAACATAATGCCACCTTTATTCATCCTTTCGACAATTATGATGTCATAGCAGGACAAGCCACAGCTGCAAAAGAATTATTGGAAGAATATCCTGATTTAAATGCTATACTCGCTCCAGTAGGTGGGGGAGGACTATTAAGCGGCACAGGCCTAAGTGCAAAATATTTTGGAAAAAACATCAAGGTTTACGCAGGTGAGCCTGAGGGTGCTGCAGATGCAATTTTGTCATTTAGATCTGGAAAAGTGGAAAAAGCAGCTTATATCAACACCATAGCCGATGGTTTGCTGACAAATTTGTCAGAAAAAACGTTAGAAATTATCTTAGATACGGTTTCAGACATTTTTCTAGTAAGTGACGAAGAGATTTTGGCAGCCCTTAAGCTTGTCTATGAAAACCTAAAAATAATTATAGAGCCTTCGTGTGCCGTTCCATTAGCTGCATTATTGAAAAATAAAGACTTATTTAAAAACCAAAAAGTTGGAATAATTTTAAGTGGCGGAAATGTAGATTTAGCTAAATTGTCATTTTGAAATTGCTTAAATAGTTTCTTTAATTCATAGCTGAGAAATGATTTAATGAGATTTTTAGTAAATAAATTTGTTAAAGTGAAAGTATTTTTTGCAAAAAAATCAAGCAAATCAAACTATAAAATCTAATTTGTCATTAAACAAGATGATATGTTAGTAATCAAATTTTTTATAGTTTGAATTTAAGTTTTATTTTTAAAATCCTATATTCGTTAAACAATTATTAAAGATGATGCTTCGG
>DAIQBE010000520.1:0-3025 GCA_036781325.1 Leadbetterella sp.
TTTATTTGTATGTTAAATATCTTAGTAAATGGTTTGCCTAAAATGAGCATTATAAATGATTGTAAAACTTCTGATTTATGTCACTCGCTGTTGGCATTAGGTGCAAAATAATGGTAGCCGTCCAACATAAAAGGGGACGGAAAAAATATCTCGAAGCGTTAGAGCCCCCATTGGAGCGTAACATATTAAAAAATAATTAAAATTTAAAGATGAAAAGATTAAGCCTATTAGTTTTAGGGGTTCTGCTGTTTATAAACGTTAATGCGCAAAAAAGTGTAGATTTATTTATTTGGGCAGGGCAGTCGAATGCACAAGGATGGACTGGTGATGCCGCTCTGTATCCTGAAGATACGCTAGGACTAGATAAATCCATTTTACTCAACTGGACTTTTTATGGAAAAGAAAGTTCTGGTGGAGAGTGGGTAAATATGCAAGCTCAAAAAGGGCGTTACGAAAAAGGTCATTTCGGCCCGGAAGTCAGTTTTAGCCGTGAATTAAAGCAAGCAGGATACCATCCTGCCATATTTAAATATTGTTTGGGTGGAACTGGATTGGCACGCGACTGGAAAACTCCCGGTGAAGGAGGTATTTACGACCATATGGTTACAGAGCTAAAGCCCGCTATTAAAAAACTTCAAGATGATGGCTACAAGGTTAATATCCGTGGGTTTATTTGGATTCAAGGAGAAACGGATGCCGGCGATGAAAAAACAGCAGGCGACTACCAACAAAATTTACAAAAACTATTAAACCATTTGCGCTCAAATGTATTGAAGGTTTCCAATTTAAAGATAATTCTGGGTGTTGACGAACAACACGGATTTGTAAAAAATCGCCCTATAGTTGTTGATGCACAAAAAAGAATCGCCAATAACGATGTAAATATTATTTACACAACCATGTATGGTTTACCCAAAGCCGATGCAACTCACTTAACTCCAATTGGATTGGTAGAACATGGAAAACGTATTTTTAATGCGTATCAAATTTTGTCAACAGAGAATAAAAAACCAATCGATGTGTACCTTATTGGTGGCCAATCAAACGCCACTGGGCAAGGGTATATAAAAAACATTCCTACTTATTTTAAATTAGACCAATCAGTTCAGTTTTATTATTCAAGGGAATTAGGTGGTGGCGGAGTGCCATTGCAATGGGGTTTGTTGTGCCAGGCATCAGAAACACCTGATAGATTTGGGCCTGAGTTAAGCATGGGCACGGCTTTAAAAAAGGCTTATCCTGATAGGGAGATAGCAATGATAAAACATGGTCTTTCTGGCTCAAATCTTTATTACCACTGGAATCCAGGGAAAGACAAATCAGATTCAATACATTTTGGCCCCGAATATAAGAAATTTATACATACAGTTTTGGCTGGTTTGAAGGATTTAGAAAGACAAGGGTACAAACCACAGATAAAAGCGATGGTCTGGCAGCAAGGCGAAGGTGATGCTCGCGATATTGCAGGAATGGAAAACTCAAATAATTATGGTAAAAATCTAAATCATTTTATTAAAAGAGTACGTCAACACTTAGAAGCACCAGAAATGCTTTTTATTTATGGGTATGTCATTCCGGTTCCGTTAGAACGCTTTACGGGAAGGGAAGAAGTTCGATTAGCACAAAAGCAATTAAGCCAGAATTCAGGACATCCTTTGGCTATTAAAGGAGCATTTGTGGTGGAAACCGACGATTTGCCCTTACGATGCGATGAACCTAATTCGCCTTACCTAGATGACAAAATTCACTTTAACACCTTTGGAATTTTGGAATTGGGAAAACGTTTTGCAGAAAAAATAAATGCCGAAATAAAATGAAGAATTATGCAAATTGTTTTTAAAATGAAACATAGCTAAATTTCAGAAACATTGAATTTCCAGTAACTCAAAATAAAGAAAACGGTAGAGCTGAAATTGCAGACAAATCGCCAAGCCGAAGCCTTTTGGTTAAAAATTTAAAGTGACAATGAAAAACATACTATTAGGAATGACTTTTGGAACATCAATTTCAGTTGTTTCTTGGATGATTGGAATAATATTTAATGGTATTTTTAGAAAAACTGAGTTCTACAAAAAATTATCAAATCTGAATTTTATTGAAAGTAAATCTATGAATAAAAATATCGGAATGGGATACTTTAAGTGGATTGTAAAGAACACATTTTTTAAGTTTTTTAATCAAAAAATAAAATTGGAAAATAAAAATAATGATTTCAAAAAAATAAGAAATGAAATGACACTAGCTGAAATAAGTCACTTAGTTGGATTTATTTTTGTGGCATTTTTCGCAATTTATTATTGCTTCCGGGTGGGCTTAACCTTTGGCCTAATCATAATGGTTCCTAATACTTTTTTGAATTTATATCCATCTTTATTACAGCAAGAAAATAAAAGAAAAATTGATAAATTAATTAATAGACAAAACTATAGGTAAAGCGGTTTTGCAATAACGGGAGGTGTGTGCTTCTATGGGGCTTTGTGCATTTCATGAAGTTCAGTGCAAAGAAAGCTCCCCTTCTCAAAGAGGAACATTACGTAGTCAATATTCTAGAGAGATGTCCTATTAAAATCAAAGTAATTTGAACATTGATAATGGCAAATAAAAAAAATATGAACTTTACAAATTTGATACCCAGTGTATTTTATACAGATATTTCAGAAGGACTTAAATTATTTGTCGATTGTCTACAATTTACAATTACACACAAAGATTTAAATACTTTACAACCTTACTGTGTATTAAAAAAAGATGGAATAAGCCTAATGCTTTTTCAAGATGAACAATTAGCGAAAGAACATAATCCAGAACTAAGGCTAGCAACGGATAATATTGAAGAGGTTTATGAAAAAGTATCTAGAACCCATCCTCATTTGCTTCATCCAAATCTTAACAAAGTTACTCTTAGACCTTGGGGAGCGAAGGAATTTGCAATAGCAGACAATCAACTCGGTATTAGATTTCAACAATGGTGAAAATTATAATTAGAATAAACATTAGGAACTGCTAATATGGGATTTACCAAAAT
>DAIQBE010000521.1:0-3024 GCA_036781325.1 Leadbetterella sp.
ATACTATTTGAAAAAATACCAATGTGCCTCAGAAGGGCTTAAAACGCAAAAATCACTCGTTTGGGTTCTTCTGAGCAGTCTGTACGATTGAATGTATTATTGACGAAATCCAAATAGCAATAAATAACTCACTTAACTACTTCTACAATCACCCGCTCATATCTAGTTAGGGATGGGATTCCACTATCAGTTATCTCCAAAATGATATGCATGGTACCCAAACGGATGCTTATCGGAACTGTAAACCATGCCTTTTCTTTATCGGCATCTTCAATTTTTAATGGATTACCCGTTCGGCCAGTTCCGATGGTGAAAGTACCCACTTCAGGATAGTAGAACCAATGATACGATAGTTTATTTCCATCCGGGTCAGTTGAGCCTTCGGCACTAAGATTGATTTTGTCACCAACTTTGGCTTTAATGTATTTTTCATTGCTGACTTTTACTACTGGTGGATGATTGGCTTCTTTGTAAGGCTTGATGCTCCAATCCATTCTTGCCACAAAATCATTTTGGAAAGCTTCTCTCCATCGCCAAATAGTCGCTTTGTTACTGGTGTGCCAGTTGCTGTCAGCACCAAATACTTCGTCTTCGGCATTGGTCCAGAGTGGGCGGGTTTCTGGTTCTAAAAACCACTTTTCGTTGCGTGGCTGATAAAATTCGTATCTACCTCCCCAACTTCCCCAATTCGGTTTTTCTGAATTTCCTAAGCCGTTATCAATCAAATATAAGAAACTTGGGGTATCGCCCTCCATTAAAAACTTGGCAAAAGGATATTGCTGCCCCAAAGGGCCTTTGCTACGAACGTGCTTGTCGAGCCAAGGATTATCAACAATCTCAAAATTTCCACCAGCAAAACGTCCGTGAAATTTGTCGCCACTAATACCAGACCATATCGCATAATGATAACCGCCCAAGGCATGAAAACCAGGGCTTGCGACGTAAAATAATTTCGAGAAAGTTTTTCTGAGCCAAGGACCACTATCGTCTTGATCTGAAATGGTATAAACCCGCAGTTTTGCCACAAATTTTTCAACTTCTTTGGCATTTCGGGTGTTTTTCACTTTCCAAAGTGCTTGTGCAAGGCAGTTTGGGCCACCCCAAACCAATACCCAAACCGGACGTGCATCGGCTTTGTCCACTGATTTTATTATCAATTCCGAACCATCAGAATCCATTCCTTCTCCAACCGCTTGCATACCATAATCGGCACGACCATCTTTTATAAGCGAAAGTAGCTTTTCTGCACTCGGATACCCGGATTCATGAAGCGAAAGATTCGGCTGAACCTTTCCGTAAGCTTCCACAATTTCTTTAAGACGCCACGAAGCCACTTTGTTTTTTTGATGAACTGAGGTAGTTGCAACTAAGCCTTCTACATCAAACTGATTAGAATAGGTAAGAAAACGCACGGTTGACATAGCATCGTCGGGTTCGTTTTCGATATCTGTCAAAACAATTACTCTAGGCCTGGTATTTTGGGCGTAGAGTTTTGTACTAAAAAGTAGGATAATGAGTAGTTTGAAAATTTTCATCGTTAAATCATTTTAAGGTTGTAAAGAACATATTTGGTCAGAGACATTTCAGATTCTCTCTTATAAATTTAAATTTATTGTCTAATTTAGCCATTCCCAACGTTTTGCCCAATCGCCAAGATACGCTTTTCGGTGTTTTGAAATTGTTTTTGCTCCTTGCTGCTCATCCAAAAAATATTCAGGATTTGGCAAATCGCCGTACCAATTTTTTCCTAGTTTATAATCATCTTTATTGGGCTTTCCTGGCCATGGAACAGTGCTAGTGTATTCGCCTTTTTGTCCATCCAATTCTTTGATTTTACTGTGAATTATATATGAACTGACCTCAGGTTTTTTGGAAGAATATCGCACTCCATAAACGCCATTACCAAGATAATAACCTGGCCATTCTTGTTTTTGGATTTCCAGTTTAAAACAAGAAGAATCGGCTGGAATTGTAATATTGGGGCCTTTAAACCGCCATTCAACCGCTCCGTAGGCAGGAAAACTATCTATTTTAGTGGTATTTCTTTCATAAATATGCCTTGAACTATATGCAATCCGTGTATATTGTCCACCCCAACTTTCACCGCTTGGGTTATCGGGATTTCCGTTCATCAAATAGGCCAACGAAGGGGTGTCGCCCATTTTGATGTAGCCTTTATAATAATTGACAAAATCTTCCCCCAATTCACCGTGGCCTTTGATAAAGTTCTCGTAATAAGCGGCATCGTGCATGTTGGCGGGAGCGTTCTCATCTTCCATAAACCAACCACGATATGTGGCATTCGATTCTATCATCCAGAGGTTGGGGTGATGCTCTGCGATGTAGGAATAGGCATTGATACTCCATTTTTTATTAGGTCCACCTATCCAATAAACTCTAATCTTTCTTTCAATTTCAGGAGCATCGTGCAGAGCTTGTGCCAAATCTTCCAAACCTCCCCAAACCAACACCCATAAGGGTTGTTTTGCATTTTTTGTTGCACATTTTATTATCCAATCAGAGCCTTCGGTGTTTTTTCTGAAACCAGAATAGGGTGCAGAGTCTAACTCACCTTGTTTGCAAACTGCTCTCAATGCATCAGGACTTGACAGTTTAGGATTCTGCTTTTTCAACTTCGAAAAATCTTTTTCGTATAAATCAATCATATCCAAGAGGTCTTTTTTTCTGCCTTTTCCGAATGGCGAAGAGATTAACCCTTCTATTTGAAACAAATCAGAATACATCATCAAGTGTATCATCGACTGATTATCGTCGGGGTCGGTTCCACCAATGTCGGTGCTGATAATTACCCGTGGTTTATTTTTTTGTGATACACCCGAATGATTAAAAAATAGCATTGACATCAGGATAAATACAAAAAAAGAGGACGTTTTAGGCATGGTATTTTTTAATTTTTTGGCTGAATTTTATTGATAAAACAACTTGATACTGTTTTAATGATTAAGACTTATTTTACTGCAATTTACAAAGAATATAGAAAATGAGTATTTAGAATCAGTAGCT
>DAIQBE010000522.1:0-3015 GCA_036781325.1 Leadbetterella sp.
CCTCATTTTCAAAAGCTATACTTTCCGGCAAAATGGATAGTAAACAAAAATCTGCTTCGTTTTTTTCCAAGCTTTCAAGCACTTTCGTTCTATTTGTAACGTCCATTATTAGTTCTACGGACGAGTTTTCTTTTAAAAATTTATGCAAAAAAATGGGCATTATATATTTACCCGTAGAAACAATAGAAATAACCAATCTTCCGGAAATTTGCCCTTTTGAACCTAAAGTCTTGAAATTTAACAAATCTATTTCATTTAATATTCGTTGAGCTACTTCTGCAATCTCTTTTCCAAAATCTGTTACATAAAGCTTGCGACCTATAACTTCTGTTAGGGGAACATCAAATTGCAATTGAAAATTTTTTAACTGAATGGAAACTGCTGGCTGAGTTAAGTTTAACTCATCAGCTGCTTTTGTAATGCTTTTTAGTTGAGTAACTTTTAAAAAAATCAATAATTGATGTAAAGTATAATTCATAAAATATATTTATATTAATCATTACAAATATAAATATAAATTAATGAATAATTACTTCGAAATTTGCAAAAAAAAAGAAAACCAAAAAATATGCAAACTATAACAATTGCCAAAGGCGATGGAATTGGACCTGAAATAATGGATGCTACATTGTCGATATTAAAAGCAGCAAATGCGAAAATTGAAGTGGAAGAAATTCAAATAGGTGAACAAGTTTATCTTTCTGGCAACACGTCTGGAATAGATATGGCTGCTTGGGATAGTATTAGAAAAAATAAGATTTTCTTGAAATCTCCAATTACTACACCGCAAGGAGGGGGGTATAAAAGTCTTAATGTAACTACACGCAAATTTTTAGGCCTTTATTCTAATGTTAGGCCATGCATGAGTTTACATCCATTTGTAGAAACTAAACATCCAAATATGGATTTAGTAATTATTAGAGAAAACGAAGAAGACCTATATGCAGGTATAGAGCATCAACAAACTGACGAAGTAATACAATGTATAAAACTTATCAGTAGACCTGGATGTGAAAAAATTGTGAGATATGCTTTTGAATATGCAAAACAAACTGGCAGAAAGAAAGTAACCTGTATGACAAAAGACAATATAATGAAGCAAACAGATGGACTTTTTCATCAGGTGTTTAATGAAATAGCTAAAGAATATCCAGAAATTATCACTGAGCATATGATAATTGACATCGGTACAGCTAGATTGGCAGATACACCAGAAGATTTTGATGTAATTGTTACTTTAAATTTGTACGGAGATATTATTTCTGATGTTGCAGCTCAAATTGCGGGATCAGTAGGCTTGGCAGGTTCAGCTAATATTGGAGAAACCTGTGCTATGTTTGAGGCAATTCATGGCTCAGCCCCAACAATTGCAGGTCAAAATATAGCGAACCCTTCAGGTCTCATTCAAGGGGCAGTAATGATGCTTAATCATATTGGCCAAACAGATATTGCAGAAAAAATACAAAATGCTTGGTTGAAAACCATTGAAGAAGGAATACATACAAAAGATGTATTTAATGATAAGATTAGTAAAAAATGTGTAACAACTTCTGAATTTACAGAGGCAGTAATCAATAATCTCGGTAACATACCTTCAACACTTCCGCAAGTATCGTTCAAAAAAGACACTCCTCTTAATTTGCCAAAATATGTAAGAAAAGAAGCTGCAAAAAAAGAACTCGAAGGCGTTGATATTTTTGTACATTGGAATGAAGGAGATGCTAAAAAAATGGGAAAAATGATGAAACAATTAGAAACTCCAGAAATTTTCTTAAAAATGATTACCAACAGAGGAATTAAAGTTTGGCCTGAGGGATTTGAAGAAACATTCTGCACAGATCATTGGAGATGTAGATTTAAAAGTTCTGAAGGTTATTCATTCAGCAAGGCAAAAATTGCGGATCTATTAAATAAAGCTGATGCACTGGGAATTGACACCATAAAAACAGAGAATCTTTACTCTTTTGATGGAATACCTTCTTATTCCTTAGGGCAAGGTCAGTAATTCAACAGATTATGAATCACTCAAAACATTGAATTATTTGGAAGAAAGTAATTCAGAAAAAACGTATAAATAAATAAAAAAAAACTGCCGATAATTTAAATATTATCAGCAGTTTTTTTTATCATCAAACGCTATGGCTTTTAATAAAAACTTGGGAATTGCAGAAGGCTTTATTAAACTTAAGCTTTCATTTTAGCTTCAATAGTTTGTTGTGTATGAGGCACCGCTTTAAGTCTTTCTTTAGGAATTAACTTTCCTGTGTCTTTGCAAATGCCATACGTACCATTTTTAATTCTAATAAGAGCACCTTCAAGCTGAGAGGCAAACTTTTGCAATCTTGAAGCAGACTGACTTAATTGTTCTTTCTCTCTTACGTCAGCACCATCTTCTAAAGTTTTTGAACCAACAGCAGTGTTATCTGTGCCATTATCATTTTTTCTACTGAGCGTTTCTTTAATAAAATTAACTTCGCTATTGGTTGCAGCTAATTTTTTTAAAATTATTTCCTCGAATTCAGCAAGTTCTGTTTCTGAATATCTTGTTTTTTCTTCTAGTGTTACCATGCTATAACAGTCTTAAATGGGTGAAGTAATTATCAGTTTAAATTCGGCTGCAAATATAAAGCTTTTACTATCCAAATCAATTTTTTTTACAACATAAAAAAATCATCTGCCAAAAATCTGCTTGTAAGTATTCTACCGTAAAAAAAAATTTTAATCACCTAGTTTTAAAAATTTCAAAAGAATCATTTGCTAAATGTCCATTTTACAACTTTAAAAATTAACAATTCTGTTTATTTCAATAGGATAAATTTGTGGAAAAACATGACATTTTTAAGTTAACCATTAATTTAGCTAAATTTGCAAATAATTAGGAAAACAAAATAGTAAACAGTTCAATATGTCATACTTAGAACCAGCTCCGATAAAGGACAAAGAAAATCCTTTGGAATCGATGATGTCAAGATTTGATTCAGCAGTTAAAATTTTAGGAATCAGCGATGAAATGTA
>DAIQBE010000523.1:0-3015 GCA_036781325.1 Leadbetterella sp.
ACACATATATATATACATACATATATATATATATATATATATCGACAAATTCGACATCGATAAAACGATCAGTGCCAAGAACTTGAAAAATGATCGCTAGGGTGTGACAGAGAACATAGAAAAGATATATTTATTAATCTGCAATGAAACATATATAAATACGATATGAATAGAAAATTTGAATGTCATCCCAATACTTTGAAAACGGTGATGATAGGTATGATGGTTATTTCTTTTTTGCATTTGTATGGTCAAGAAAAAGATCATGAATTCAGACAATCACTTGAAAATGGTCGATTGGTCAATGAAGGATTTAATAGATGTACAAATTATGTAAATGCATGGATGAAATATGCTGATCCAAAGTCAGGCTTGATACCAAGAAATATCACCGACTCCAAAGATTTTTGGAATGCTTGGGATGCAGCAGCAGACAATTACCCTTTTATGGTGCTAACATCTTCTATTCTTATGCCTGATTTCTTCAAAGGCACGGCATTAAAAATGTTGAAAACCGAACAACAAATAACACCTAGGATAGGCAAGCTGCCAGATACCTATTCTTTTTCAAAGGAAGGTTTCAAGAATAGCCTAATTGATACAAATCAGATCATTTTCGGTTCAGCGGAATATATGAAAGATGGACTCATACCCCTCACTGAATGGTTGGGCAGAAGTCCATGGAGTGACCGCATGATTGAAATCTTAGATGACTTACCTAAACTAACAAAATTCGCAAAAAACGTTCAGGGGGATTGGTATGGAAATAGTGCGACTGTAGAAGTCAATGGTGACTTGATGCAGGTTTTATCAAGAATGTACTGGTTTACAGGTAAACGAGCGTATTTGGATTGGGCAATAGAAATTGCGGAAAATTATCTCAATGAAAAAAATTTACCAACCCGTGGGTTAGATCATTTACGCATAAGGGATCATGGATGTGAAATAATATCTGGCTTGTGCGAAGTATACATTGCCTGTAGTTATGCAATGCCAGAAAAAAGAAAACAATGGCGTCCCTTAATTCATTCGATGCTAGATCGTATTCTAGAAGTCGGAAGAAATGAAGATGGCCTTTTTTATGATGAAATAAATCCCCAAAATGGCAAAATTCTTTCAAAACGTTTGGCTGATAATTTTGGATATACCTTAAATGCTTATTGGTTTATTGCAAAATTGGATTCAACGCCGACCTACAGGGATGCGGTGGTAAAGGCCCTCGGTGCTCTAAATGAGAAATACAGAAACCACAATTGGGAAGGCAATGCTGATGGTTATGCAGATGCTATTGAAGGAACTTTAAACTTGTATAATAGAGAACAGATTCCCTCTGTGAAAGAGTGGTTAGACAGTGAAATTAAAGTTCTTTGGAAATTTCAGAAAGCCGATGGCATCATTGAAGGATGGCATGGAGATGGGAATTTTGCAAGAACAACTATCATGTATTGTTTGTGGAAAACTCAGGGTATTGTTCCGCTTGATTGGCAAAAAGATTTGAATCTAGGGGCCATAAGAACCAGCAATGGTTTGAAAATCACAATGACATCAGAGGCTGGGTGGAAAGGGAAACTTAAGTTTGATGTAAAACGGCATAAAACTATGATGCATTATCCCGTTGATTATCCTAGGATAAATCAGTTTCAGGAATGGTTTACAGTGGATGACAGCAAAAAATATAGCATAACAAACATGAATTCCAATAAAACATTTGTTTTAAGTGGTAAGGCATTAGCAAAGGGCTGGGGTGTTGAGGTAAAACCAGGGGAGGATCTTTATTTGAAATTGATTGAAATAAAAGAATAGTTAAAGGTTTTAAGAAGAAAGAATTCAGATAAGAAATCTTAGATATGCTTAGGCTATTTCATTCTTAAACGAGGCTTTTGCCCTCGGAATTGTAGAGTATAAACAGAAATTACAATACGGAATAACGGAAATAAATGGTGTAAAGAATGTATTTAACTTCTGTAAAGATCTAAAAAATAAACGTTTTTACGTGCAGGATCGCATGAAACGGACAAACCGAAAGGTAAAACGGATAACTGATAGCAGAAAACAAATAACAGATAACAGATAACAGAAAACAGAAAACGGAAAACAGATAACAGAAAACGGAAAACAGATAACAGACAACGGAAAACAGATAACCGATTACAGCACCCTTTTTTCAATTATTTCAATAATTGGCTTTATTATTGTATTTTTATTATACACGAAAAATAAAAATAATATGAAAATACCAAAAAGTAATTTTTTAGTAGCTGGTTTTATGATTTTTGGCCTTCTGTCTTGTAATAACCAAAGCGATTCAGAAACTGCAACTGTAATTGAAAATATAGAAACTAAACCTGCCATTAGCACAGAGGTTTTGCCTCCTTTGCCTACTGAGCCAGCTTCAACTAGCCAATCAGCAAATTCCTTAAGCTCACCTGTTGTTTCTCCATCGTCTTCGCCTGTCTTTAATACGCAGCCTACCGTTCGGTCGGTAACTCAACCAGCTTCAGTGCCAGTTAAACAGGCAGTTGCCACCCCGAGTGCTCCAATAAGTACGAACGTAGCTACAGGAATTAATCCGGCTCATGGACAACCAGGACATGATTGTTCTGTAGCCGTAGGCGCTCCATTAAAGAGTAAAGCCACAGTTGCTGCTGTCGCACCAGTTAAAGTTACAGCCCCAAGTCCTAAAACAGTTGAAACGTCTCCTGCATTGGCTCCAGTTCCAAATTTTGCCCCAAATCTAAATCCGAATGCAAAGGTGAATCCAGCTCACGGTCAGCCGGGTCACGACTGTAAAATAGCCGTGGGAGCCCCCTTACCAGGTTGATATGGAATAATGTTGACATTTCTTAGTCCAAAACCTTGAATTTTTTCAATAGCTGATTGGAGTGGTGTAATTGGGATGAATTGATTATTTTTGGTATTTGTATTGAATGCGTGACAATCGATAACGGAAATGGGATGACCAATACTAGATATCTGTAAACAGAAAATGGATAAGGGAATACCGAAAAAGGATAG
>DAIQBE010000524.1:0-3007 GCA_036781325.1 Leadbetterella sp.
ATTTCTGTTCAAATCTACACCTATTGTGCCATTTCCATTGTTTTTTCTATTTTTCCTCCACATTCCACCTCCAGCTGGAGTGGTAACTTGGTTAAAAATATATCCATCAGGATTTACACAGGGTACTATAAATAATTCGGTGCTATTCACCAATGTTTTTATTTCGGGATCAGTGGCATAATTTTCCAATAAATGCCACATATAATAAATCAATTGGCTCATACTCATTGGTTCTCTAGCATGGTGCACAGCATTCAAAAATAATTCGGGCTCTGCCTCATCCACATCTGGGTTGTCACTAATCTTAACCATTAAAACCGCACGACCTTCCACTGTGGTCCCGATGGAAGATTTTGCAGATATTAAATTTGGGAATTTGATCCTCATATCATTTAATATGTTCTCCATTTCTTGGTAGGTAAAAAAACCAGCGTAAGAACCAAGATTAAAATTCGCTGGAGTGGCTGCAGTTCTTAAACTTTTCCCATTTTTTTTGTTTATTTCATTATTGAAAACAGGGATATTCTTTTCCAAATCTTCAATTACATATTGAAAGGGGATATTTGATTTATTAAAAATAACTAAATCAGCATCTGAAAGTTCTGCAATGAATTCACCATTTTCAAAATGAAAATGATCTAATTCTAAACCTTTTTTTAAAAGTAAATTAAGTTTTTCTTGCGTAATACTTGACTTTATTCGGTGATATTTTTGCCCATAGGATGCGAGAAAAGTGCAAATAAAAAAGGTAAAATAGAGAAGTTTTGGGAATAGATTTTTCTTCATGAGTAGTACTATTTTTTTAAAGATTCATTATTGGACAAATCTGCTCAAAAATTATTCCACAATTTGATTTAAAAGTGAAATTTTATTTTTCATAAATTTTAATAGCTAGGAATAAGAATTAAAACAAATAATAGCAAAGTATCCTTCTGTGTCTTTATGGTTTTAAATAATTATGAAATATTACCAAATATAGCTTAAATTTTATTTAAAGGCATAAAATCCTAAAAAATGAAGAAAATTTAATTCTTGAATCTATAGTAAAAGGCATAGAAATAAATTTTTTGTTTAAAAAAATGCAAATACTATTCACACTCTTAAGTATTTATTTAGTAGAAGTTTAAATTCTTTTAAATAGGTGTGGCATATTTTTTGTCCCTTTTAATTAGTAGAAAAAATTCTTAAAATGTCTATTTAGATCAAAACTATCCATTATTTAAAAATGATACCATTTTTAAAATCCAAGATTTTTAAAAATTGCTTTACTTTAATTTTTACATTCTTAGTTTATCTTAAAGTTTTAGCTGTAAATGAACCTGTTTCATCGGGGTCGTTTGTCATTAATATGGGAGTCACACCTCAGACTGTAAATAACGGTTTGAGACCCTATGGAATGGTCTATGATTTAGTAAGAAATTTTAATGTACCCGTTAAATGGGTAATTAGTCAATCAAAATTTAAAGATGGTATTGATTTTTCTCATAATGGCATTGACTATAGAGGAGGTACATTTATTATTCCTGCAGAGAATCGTACGACTGCAGTAAATGCCCGAATTACGTATTGGCAGGGCCAAGGAGTAGTTGGAGCAACTACAGTGGCACCCATAAATGTGGATGTTTATATTACCCTTAGAGGCATGCCCACTTGGACATTAAATGCAGCTAATAGTACAATTGGACAAAAGTTTTTAACCAATGCCGCTATACCTTCAACGGCAGTAAATACTGTTTTGATACAAAATTTGACGTGCTGTAATGATTTGTTTGTTATGCCACACGCTGACCCAATTTGGTCAACCCATTCTCGCTTATTATCCTGGAATCTAGATTGTAAAGGAGCTATTTGGTTGGGCTGTCATGCGGGTAGTGCATTAGAGGATATGTTTAATCCGGCCATTAAATCTCAGCAAACCAATTTTTTATCTCAAAAATCGGGTAATGCGGTTGGTACTGGACCTTATGAAGAAAATGCTTTGATTCTTTGGGGCAACCACGACGATGGCACTACCCCTTACACTTATAATTTCCCTTCTGATCCTATTGCTCAGTTTATGGGTATCATTGATGGGGCCACGCAAAATGGATCTGAACAAATATATCTTCCTAAAGTTGCATGGAATTCAGGCGCCAAAGTGTATGTTTCAGATCCTACTCAAGCAAATGTTCCCTCTCTTTCCCCAGGACCTGCCGCAGTAATGGTATCTGGAAAAGGTTTTGACGACCCGCTAAGAGGAAGAGTTATGATGAATGGGGGGCATGATATCGCGGGTGGTACTGCCCCTGCAAATATTGCAGCTCAAAGGGCTTTTATGAATTTTTCATTTTTAAGCTTCCAAGACAAGGCTGTCTACCCAACACTCGGTACTATTCCTAATTCATTAAATTCTTTATCTACCACGAGTGTTACTTTTAATTTACCGCCGGGTGCCAATATTTCTGATTATACCATTACTTGGAGTTCATCGTGCGGAGGTACTTTCAGCCCAAGCAATTCACAAACTACCACTTTCACAGCACCTAATTTTTCATTGGCTACCCCTTGTGTACTATCTGTTTCTATCACAGACGCTTGCGGCAGAGTAACTTCGGATGCTAAGTCAGTTACTATTGGAGGTTGTAATGTTACCGTAACGCCTACCATCAGTAATACAACTTGTGCGGGCGGAGCTACTAATGGCTCCATCAGTATGACAATAGCTAATGGCCTGGCACCTTATTCTTGGACATGGACCAGGGTGAGCCCTTCGGGCACAGGCAATGGAACAGGAACATTAATCTCAAATTTAACGGCTGGAACTTATAATGTGGTAGTAACAACCGGGAATGGTTGTACAAAAAGTTTTCAATCCATTATCAATAATTCACCTGCTGTAACGGCAATGGTCTCTGGTACGAATCCCTCTTGTTTTGGTCAGACCTCTGGCTCTATGGTTCTTACTGTTTCTGGTGGAACACCCGCCTTTACCTATCTGTGGAGTGGAGGGGTAACTACACAAAATAGA
>DAIQBE010000525.1:0-3006 GCA_036781325.1 Leadbetterella sp.
CAATTTAGTTCTGTCAATAGAACTCTCGATTTCCGGATGTCGTGGGTATTTTATTAGACTAAATTAATAATATAAATTTTAAAATCTCAAAGAAACCTCAAAGAAATTTGATTTTTAGATGAAAAATAAACGTAGAATATTTCAGTTCAATTTATAAAACATTTCCATAAATTCTTTCGTTTTATATTGGTAAATTAACTACATTATAATCGAAAAAAAACGGAATTTAAAATAAAAACGTATATTTACAAATAAGGAAAAAAACACGAATGGTAAAAACATCTTTTTTAATTTTCTTGACCTATTTTGGTATATTTTTCGAATCTTTTGCGCAATCAAAGGCAAAACCTGAAGAAGAAGAAGGAATATCTACAAAGACTTTGGCTTATGGTCTTACCACTAACAACTACAGCAGTTTAATTGGTGGCTTGGTTTTAAGAAGTTCAACACCTTTAGCTAGTAGAAATGGACGGGGAGTCAATAGATATATTGCAATAGAAGCTATCAACTTAAAAAATCCTAGAGAAAAAAATATACAAAGTCCATATGGTAGTAAATTTATTTTTGGCAAAACCAATTATTTCTTTTCTTTAAGACCAGAATATGGAAGAGAATTTTATATTTTCAAAAAAGATGGTGAAAATAGCATTGGTTTTAGTGCCATTTTAGCAGCTGGCCCGTCGTTTGGAATAGAAAAACCTTACTACATTAAATATACTAAGAATAGTAAGGAACCTCCTAAAACCGTACGTTTTGACCCTGAGATCCATGTTGATAAAGGCTTTATTACTGGAGCGGGTAGTATTTTTCAAAATATGTTCACTGGCTTGCAAATGATTCCCGGAGCTCATATTAAAGCGGCCGCTAACATTGATATGTCCACTTTTAACAATAATGTTACAGGATTTGAAGCCGGCACAGTAATAGAATTTTTTGCTAAAGAACCAGAAATAATTGCAAGTAAATTTTCGAAAAATCCGCAAGCCTTTGCTACAGTTTATTTAACTTTGTATTTCGGAAATAAAAAACTCATCAAAAAGAAAAAAGCATGATGGAGCTTCCTACTTTAGAAGCAGAAAATACTCGGATTAAGAAACCAGATTGGTTGAGAGTAAAACTACCAATTGGTGAAAATTATAGAAAAGTTAGAGAAATTGTAGATAATAATAAGCTCCATACCATTTGCCAAAGTGGAAACTGTCCCAATATGGGGGAATGCTGGGGCGAAGGAACCGCAACTTTTATGATTCTAGGAAATATATGTACAAGAAGCTGTACATTTTGTGCTGTAGCTACTGGCAGACCTACAGAATATGACTTAGACGAACCTCAGCGAGTAGCAGAAGCAATTTTTACCATGGGTGTTAAGCATGCCGTAATCACTTCCGTAAATAGGGATGAATTAAAAGACAAAGGTGCCGAAGTATGGTTTCAAACAGTTACGCTGACAAAAAACTTGTCTCCAAAAACCACCATTGAAACGCTAATCCCTGATACTAAAGGAAATTGGGATGCACTTTATAGAATGATTTCTGCTGGTCAAGAAGTAGTTTCACATAACATGGAAACTGTAGAAAGGTTATATAGGCCTGTTAGACCTCAAGCCAGATACGAAAGAAGTTTGGAACAAATTAGAAGAACAAAAGAATACGGAAAAAGAACAAAAACCGGAATAATGCTTGGTTTGGGTGAAACTCAAAGCGAAGTACTAAAAGCAATTGACGATTTGGTAATAAATGGCTGTGACATTTTGACTTTAGGTCAATATCTTCAACCTACTAAAATGCATCATGAAGTTATAGAGTTCATTCATCCTGATATCTTCGCTTTTTATAAAGAAGAAGGCCAATCTAGAGGAATAAAATATGTGGAATCCGGTCCTTTAGTTCGGTCAAGCTATCATTCTGAACGCCATGTAAATGTCTGATATAAAGGTATTTATTTTTTAAAATGCAGAAGTCTGATACACACTTCGATTACATCATTTGTGGCGGGGGAATGGCTGGTTTATCACTTGCATATCAGCTATCTTTGTCTAAACTCTCCGACAGAAAAATTCTTATTATTGATCCAGAAAAAAAGACTAAAAATGATAGAACTTGGGCTTTCTGGGAAAATTCAATAAATCCTTTTGAGTCTATAGTAGCGAAAAATTGGAAAAACGTTTTTATTGTGAATTCAAAAGGACAAAAAAAACTATATTCCCTAAAATCTTATGCATACAAACTTATCAGGGGAATTGACTTTTATACCTATGTGTACCAACATTTAAAACAATTCTCCAACATTACTTTTCATTACGGACTAGTAAATCAAATCGAAGAAACTGGTAATCTAATGAAAGTATTAGCAGCCAATAATGTAGAATTTTCTGCAGATTATATTTTTGATAGCACTTTTAAACTAAACTTAAGTAACAAAAAAAACTTAAACTTATTACAACATTTTAAGGGTTTAGTTTTAGAATCTGAAACTGAAATTTTCGAAGAAGGAGCTCCAGAAATGATGAATTTTTCAATTGATCAAAAACCACAGGAGGGTAGATTTATGTATATTTTGCCTTTTTCTAAGACTAAAGCATTGGTGGAATTTACTGTTTTTTCCGAAAACTTGTTGACTGAAAAAGAATATAATACCACACTCGAAAATTATTTAAAACGAAATTACAAAAACAACTCTTTCAAAATATTAGAAGAAGAGTTTGGGGTTATTCCCATGTCAGATGTTGCCATTGAAGAATACCCTTCCAAAAGACACATTAGAATTGGCACATCTGGAGGATATACCAATCCTGCCACAGGTTACACATTTGCCAATACCCAAAAAAGAATAAATAAAATGATTCAAAACATGGAAAAAACCGGTTCTCCGGTTTTAAATGACCAATGGTTTGATATAAGGCATAAATTATATGCTTCCACATTATTAAATGTTATAAAGAAAAATAGATATCCAATGGCTGAAACATTTGATAGAATTTTTAGTAATAATGATATTGAAAGTGTC
>DAIQBE010000526.1:0-1047 GCA_036781325.1 Leadbetterella sp.
TTAAATTCTGTGGCAGATTTTGGATTGTTGAAGACTTTATCAGAACAAAACAATGGAGAATTTGTATTGGCAAAAAACGTATTTGAATTAAGAAATAGCCTAGAGAAAAAAGGAATGATAGATAAAATTATAAGTTCAGAAGAACTTAAAGATTTTATTAATTTAAGGTGGTTACTTATTCTACTTGTGCTTCTTATCTCTTTAGAATGGGGATTAAGAAAGTTTTTTGGAAGTTATTAACTTAATTAATTTTATTTCCAAAATATTAACTATTTGATTAATTTTTAATCGTTAATATATCCATTCTTTAATTATTTTTTAAGTAGTTGTTGTTTTCTACTCTTATAAAAGTCTTAATTTAAGTTTTTCTTAGGTTTTTAAGACCTCCTCATTTTTCTTCAAAATGATATTCCTTATTCCTGAAATTCAATAAAAAGTATAATTTATTTGAAAAATAATTCTATAAGTTGATTAAACTTAGAAATTATCAAACCATAAACATAAAATATGTTTGATTCGCATTAAATATGATTTTAGGTTATAATATGAATTAGTTTAGATTATTTTTTACATTTTAACACTTTGTGACATTTCGAATATAATAAATTGGCTATTTTTGTTGTTCAGTTTTTACATTAAATTTTATTAATCTTTTGAAAAAAGTCGTTTTATTAGTTTGCTTATCTGGAAGTATTTTCGCTCAGAAAAAAATAGAATATGAAATGGAAGAAACATATTCTGGAGAGAAATTGGTATTTGAAAAAAAAGCTTCCATCATTAGTATTCCATTTGATATTTCAATTGAGGATATTCAAAAACAGATAAATGCTGGGTTGCCTGATTTAATTTTTGAGGATAAAAGTTTTGAAGATAATAACAATGATGAGTTAAAGGCAAAGGTTTGGCGGAAAGGGAATTTGATTTTTACTGATGTTTCTGGTGACATCTTAACTTATGAGGTACCTTTAAAAATTTGGGCACAAAAAAGAATTTCCATTTTAGGCGTTTCACAAGCCCCATCAACGGAATTTGAATTAAAACTGAAAT
>DAIQBE010000526.1:1057-3003 GCA_036781325.1 Leadbetterella sp.
ATTACAAACCCACAGGGTTTTTCATGGATAACAAAGCCTGTTTTAAAAACAACGTATATCGAAATTCCTATTGGTGTTGTTATCGGAAAATTAATTGAGAATAATCAACAAACTATCGCTAAGCAAATTGATCAGGCGATCAAAGATAATTTAACTTTAAAACCTCAGATGGTGGAAGCTTGGAATACTGCTAGAAAACCATTTTTGGCTTCCGCTGAGTATAACACTTGGGTTAAATTAGATCCCGTAGACGTTTTTTTAACTCCCTTGAAATCAAATGGTAAAAGTTTAAAGTCAACCATTGGATTTAAAGTTTTTGTTGAAACTTTGGTAGGTACGCCCACAGAAATCATTCAGCCAGTAGCAAATATTCCAGATTTAAAAATAGTTAGTGCAATTCCTGATGCATTTGAAGTTTCTGTATTTAACATTATTAGTTATGAAGAGGCCATAAAAATAAGTAAAAATATGTTTGTAGGCCAAATTTATGAATTTAAAGAAGGTAAATATAAAATTGAAATTACGGATTTGGATATTTTTGGCAATAACGAGTTTTTGGTTTTCAAAACCACTACTAAAGGAAGTTTTAAAGGAACAATTTTCATAAAAGGGATTCCTGTGTATGATCCAGTTAAACAACAAGTGGTTTTAACAAAAACCGAATTAGACATTAAGACTAAAAATTTTCTTCATAAAGCAGGTTCATGGTTATTAGAAGGCACTATGGAAAAGAAAATAGAGAAAGAATTTGGTCTTCCACTTAGTGAAATTATCGGATACGTTAAAGAAAGTGTTACTCAAACTATAAATAGTGAGTTTTCTAAAGGAATAAAAATGAAAGGGGTGATATTAGAGATAACTCCAAAAGAGGTTAAAATTTCTCCTAATGGCATTCTATCCATAATTACCGCCAAAGCAAAAGTAGATTTGATTATAAAAGGTCTTTAAAATTTAGTAACTTTGCCACAGAAATAAGCTATCCTATCGCCAGAGTTAATACTTTGGAGGAAAGTCCGAACAGCAGAGAGCGTCATGCTACTTAACGAGTAGGAGCAAAGCCTTAAAACTTTGCTACAGCTAGTGCCACAGAAAATTACCGCCTTTTTTTAAGGTAAGGGTGAAAAGGTGGAGTAAGAGACCACCGGTTTGATAGTGATATCAATCGCATAGGTAAACCTCATGAGCTGAAAAACCAAATATACCGACTTCTAAGGGTTGCTCGCCCGTTGTCGGAGGGTAGGTTGATAGAGGCAATGAGTGATCATTGTCCTAGATAAATGATAGGAACCATACAGAATTCGGCTTATTGGCTTATTTCTTTTTTATTAATTTTGTTTTTTAGAATTTAAAGCGTAATTTTGCACTCCAATTTTTTTAATCAGGGACGGGTTCCCTAAAATAACAAATACAAAATGGCAGTTAAAATTAGATTAGCTAGAAAAGGTCGTAACAAAATGCCCATTTACGATATAGTAGTAGCAGATGCAAGGGCACCTCGTGATGGTAAGTTTATTGAAAAATTAGGTCAATATAATCCACATGCTACCCCAGCAGCAATTTCTTTGAAAGAAGATAGAGCTCTTTACTGGTTACAAGTAGGAGCACAGCCAACAGATACTACAAGAAAAATATTGTCAGTTAATGGTGTAATGTTCAAAAAACATCTTCAAATTGGTGTAGATAAAGGAGCAGTTACTCAAGAGCAAGCTGATGCAAGATATGAGACTTGGTTAAAAGAAAAAGAAGAGGCGAGAAACTTGAAAATCTCTAAACTTTCTTCTGCAAAAGATGCAATTAAAGTTGCTGCAATGGCAGCAGAAACCAAGAAAAAAGAAGAAAAAGAAGCTGCTATCAAAAAGGCAGAAGCTGATTTAATAGCTGCCGCTAATGCTGCAGCAGCCGCTGCTGTTGTTGAAGAAGAAGAAGTTGCCCCAGTTGTTGAAGAA
>DAIQBE010000527.1:0-2993 GCA_036781325.1 Leadbetterella sp.
AGAGTTGATGCTTCCTCCGATTTTAATGGTATTGACAATGTTCCTAAAAGAGCAATTACCATGGGAGTTTCAACTATTCTAAGATCTAAAAGGATTGTACTAATGGCTTGGGGCCAAAATAAAGCTGATATTATAAAGAGAACTATTCAGGGAGATATCAGCTCTGAAGTTCCGGCTACTTTTTTGCAAAATCATACCAATACAACTTTTGTTTTAGACCAATCGGCAGCTTCTGAATTAACGCGATTCAAAACGCCATGGTTAGTTGGGGAATGTATTTGGACACAAGAGTTAAAAAGTAAAGCGATTGTTTGGCTGTGCCAAAAAACAGATCAATCAATTTTAAAACTAACCGACAGGGATTACAATAATAATGGTATGTCTGATCTTTTAGCTTTAGAAGGCTCCGCTTACGATTTAAATATCAATATGTTTAATGTATTGCAACATACGATAACTGGATGGCCAGGTGGAAAACCCAATACGGATGATACATACAGACCGGAACGCGCTAATCCTGCTAAGAAAAGAGTAATCCTTTTTAGTCCGCATCCAGATGATGATGTAATTTCTATGGGAGGAACTTTTTCAAAATTGATCAAACAAGGACATGATGTTCATGTAGTATATCAAACTTCTGGGAACATAGCTGTTACTGATGACGAAGCTTTAAAATTTGCCGAAGTTTGTAACGATTTTATTGGTATAGATGAAACTAAAATTAATTTTAAGGAAGTTATCGATTTTTTAAATAATAAAAAAGAAAACCAAATTGACTCTCTTGAAGTTAGAAAATTAAAAGGACTTATTAGACGCCGTGAATCCTACGCAGCCACAAGATACATAGGATTGAAAGATGAAAATATTCATTTTTTGGATATGCCTTTTTATGAAACCGGACAAATAAAGAAAAATCCAATAGGCGAAAAAGATGTAGCTTTAGTGGCGGCTATTATTGCCAAAATAAAACCACATCAAGTTTTTGCAGCAGGAGATTTGGCAGATCCACATGGTACCCACGAAGTTTGTCTGAATGCTATTTTTGCGGCTATGAAGCAATTGAAGACAGAGAAATACATGGATGATTGTTGGCTGTGGCTGTACAGAGGTGCTTGGCATGAATGGGATATTCACGAAATAGATATGGCAGTTCCTTTAAGTCCTGACGAAGTTTTATTAAAAAGACATGCTATTTTATACCATCAATCTCAAAAAGACAGGGTGATGTTTCAAGGAAACGACTCCAGAGAATTTTGGGTAAGAGCTGAAGATCGTAATAAAAATACTGCAAAATTGTATGATAATTTAGGTCTTGCCGAATATGAAGCTATTGAAGCTTTTAAGCGTTTTAGTTATTAAAAATTATCTTTAAAACCGGACAAAAAAATATGAAATACATCCTAATATTACTATTTGCTGCTTTTGTGTCAAATGCCCAGATACAAAAAGAACAATTTAATCTTATGCCGTGGCCTCAAAATATAAATTTGACTGCTGGTACTTTTGCTTTAAGCAAAAATTTTAAAGTGAATATTACCGGTAATCCAAATCCTAGAATTTTTATAGGAGCAACCCGCTTTTTACGAAGATTAGACGGCAGAATAGGATTGTTTTTGGAACAAAGTTTTTTGACAAAAGTGAATGAAAGTCCAGAAGCAGAATTGCAAATTAATTGTGTTCGCAACGGAAAAATAGAAATAAATGAAGATGAAAGTTATAAACTAATTATTGCTTCTAATAAAATAACAATCAATGCCACATCTGATTTAGGTGCGTTACATGGTTTGGAGACTTTATTACAATTACTGCAAAATAGCAGTACATCATATTATTTTCCGACAGTTGAGATTATAGATTCACCAAGATTTACCTGGAGAGGATTGATGATTGATGGAGCAAGACATTTTCAACCGGTGGATGTAATCAAAAGAAATCTTGATGCAATGGCTTCGATGAAAATGAATGTTTTCCATTGGCATTTAGCCGACGATCAAGGATGGAGGATTGAAATGAAAAAACATCCTAAATTGATTGAATTAGCTTCAGATGGGAGTTACTATACTCAGGAAGAAATTAAAAACATTGTAAAATATGCTGACGAAAGAGGGATTTTAGTTATTCCAGAGATAGATGTGCCTGGTCATGCATCTGCGTTGCTTACTGCTTATCCAGAAGTAGGAAGTAAAGTGAGTGATGGAAAAGTTATCTATGAAGTGCAAAGAAATTCAGGAATTTTTAATGCAACATTGGATCCTTCAAACCCCAAAACCTATGAATTGCTAAGCGAAATTTTTGATGAGGTTTGTCCTTTATTTTCAGGAAAATATTTTCATATTGGCGGTGATGAAAATAATGGTAAAGAGTGGAATGCAAATCCTAAAATACAGGAATTCAAGAAGAAATACAACTTGGCTAATAATCATGATTTGCAAACCTATTTTAACATGCAGTTGATTCCAATGTTGAAAAAGCACAACAAAAAAATGATGGGCTGGGAAGAAATAATGACCGAAAACATGTCTAAAGATGCCATAATTCATGCCTGGAGAGGAACGAATGAAGGTCTTGCTTCTGGCGGGGCATTAATCAAAGCAGCAAAAAGTGGCTTTAAAACAGTTTTATCAAATGGCTATTATATTGATTTAATGCTTGGTGTGGAGAAACATTATTTGAATGACCCGATACCCAAGAACAGTATTCTGACTCCAGAAGAAAAAGCCAGAATATTGGGTGGAGAAGCAGCAATATGGAGCGAGCTAGCAACACCTTTAAACATAGACTCAAGGATTTGGCCTCGAACAGCTGCTATTGCGGAACGATTGTGGTCTTATGAAAATGTTACCGACATGATTAGCTTACGCAAAAGATTGAAAACGATTTCATTTAGATTAGAAGAACTTGGAATTACACATTTAAGAAATAAAGAAGTGATTTTGAGAAATATTAGTAATAATCAAAAAATTGAGGCACTGAATGATTTTTCGAATGTTTGT
>DAIQBE010000528.1:0-2986 GCA_036781325.1 Leadbetterella sp.
TATATCAATTCTATGTCCACAAAATGCAAATTTTCCAATTTCATTTGCTAATTAAACAGGGGTAAAGTTGTAAATACCATAAGTAGTAAAGCTAATATTGGTATTCTTTAGATTTATCAATCAGGAATAATTATTCTTTTGGAGCCAGGTTTTCAAGCAGGACTAAATGAAACTTTCCAAGCAAGGATAAGTGGATGTCAATAATTGATAGAACTTTTTTTGTAGGGTAAAGAATTTATTAAGCTGCTAACTGATCTGTTTGATAAATCTTTAGGTGAATCAGCTCTACTATTTAACTCTTGAAAAGCCTCGTTCTGCCAAATAAGTAAGGTACTTGTTGCATCAAAAAGTTGCATTTTGGTGTTCATTCCATTTCTATTTCCAAAGGAATTCATGTTGAACTCCATGGTAGTTTCACCCCAAATAACGGCATCAACACCCAAAAGTTTGGCTAATTTCCCTTTTTCTATACTTGGCAACTCAGAAAATCTAATGTCTTCTTTTTGTAAGATTTTATTTGTAGTTAAAAAATCTTGTACAGTGAAGCTCCATTGTTTTTTAGCGGCTCTTTTTGTTAAAATTGTGAATGCATCTTTTTGTAAATCCAATCCTGCCACCCGCTGTTGTTCTTGCCAATTCCCTTGTCTGTTTCCCGTACTTATTTTTTTATATCCTTCTGAAAAAACTACTCTAAAAGGCAAGATTGCCACTCTAAGGTGTTTTTCAAGGATTGTATTGGAGTTAGATTCTAAGAAAACTTTGTTTGTATTGCAAGAAACAAAGCCAGTTAAAAAAATCAATAAAGTAAAAATTAGATTCTTTTTTTTCATAGATTCACTTCCTAAACATATTGGAAGTATTTTAGTAGTAAAATAACGTAAAGTAAGTTTAAATAGTATCCGGCAGCTTATTCTTTAAAACCCAAAATACGCAATAAAATTGACTCTAAAATTAATATTTGCATCATTTATTGGGGATTTTGGGTAAAAAGAATTCATCGTGTTTATCCGATTTTCAGGACCATTTTTCCGGTATTGTCGCCAGAAAACAATTTCATTAAAACTTCAGGAAACGCCTTTATTCCGCCGGTTTCTTCATGGTATGTAGTATTCAACTTGCCTTCCGATATCCATTTCGACATTTCTTTTACAGCAGTTCCATAATTGGCCGCATTGTCAAACACGACTATTCCTTCCATTTTTGCTCTATTCACCAATAAGGACAAGTAATTTTTCGGGCCTACAGGCTGGGTTGCATTATATTGAGAAATGGCTCCGCAAATAACAATACGAGCTTTTTTGTTGATAAACATCAAACAGGTATCTAGAATTTCACCTCCAACATTATCAAAATACACATCAATTCCGGCATCACATGCCGCTCTTAAATCTTTTCTTAGATTACCAGCTTTGTAATCAATACATGCATCAAATCCTAATTCATTTACAACGTAATCACATTTTTCCTTTCCTCCAGCAATTCCAACTACTTTGCAGCCTTTTATTTTTGCTATTTGGCCAACAATACTTCCTACTGATCCTGCTGCACCAGAAACCACCACTGTTTCGCCTTCTTTAGGTTGGCCAGTATCCAGAATTCCAAAATAAGCAGTCATTCCTGACATGCCTAGGGTGCCTAAATAAGTAGGTAAAGGCAACACTTCTGCATTTACTTTCATTAAATCTTTACCGTCTGAGATTACGTATTCTTGCACTCCTGAGTTGGCTGTTACAAAATCTCCTACTTTAAATTTGTCATTTTTTGAAGCAACAACTTCACCAACACCCATCGCTCGCATTGTTTCACCTATACCAACTGGTTTAATATAGCTTTTGCCTTCATTCATCCAACCTCTCATTGCAGGGTCAATTGATAAATAGTCTACTTTTACTAATACTTCATCATCTTCAATTTCTCTAAGATTTTCAGTTGTAATAAGCCAACAATCTTCAGAAGGAATTCCAACGGGCCTTTTATTTAATAAAACTTTTGTGTTTTGCATAATTGATTAAATTTTGCCATGAAATTAGTTAACAATATTATGCATGCATAACAATTTGACGTTTTTCTTTATTTTTTTAAATAAATTTTAATTCTTTTAATTTAAGTATAATAAATTAAGAAAGCATTTTGTAGAAAAAAATATTATTACTATCTTTGCAGCCCGATTAAGAAAAAGAAGAGTTTATATAAAACAACAGCATTATGGCAAAGAAAGGTAATCGTGTTCAAGTTATACTAGAATGTACCGAACACAAAACTTCAGGACAGCCGGGAATGTCAAGATATATTACTACCAAAAATCGTAAGAATACTACGACGCGTTTGGAGTTGAAAAAATACAATCCGGTATTGAAAAAAGTAACAGTCCACAAAGAAATAAAGTAATTGTTTGATTTTCAGTATTTTCTGATCTGATTATAAAGCAAATAACATTTAAAATTCAATAGATAATGGCAAAGAAAGTAGTTGCAACCCTTAGAGATAAAACGGCTTTAAAGAGTTTTGCAAAAGTAATTAAGGCGGTAAGATCTGAAAAAACTGGTGCATATTCTTTTAAGGAAGAAATGGTGGCAGTAGATAATATTGCTGAAGCTTTAAAATAAATAGCTTTAATACAATTTTTATAAGCCTTGCCGAATTTCGGTTGAGGCTTTTTGTTTTGATACAGTATGAACCCGATAATATATTCAGAATTTAAGACGGTTGTGCCGGAAGACCTGGACGAACTTAACCATGTCAACAATGTTCGATATTTTGATTTTTTACAACAAGCTGCTGTTGCTCATTGGTATGGTTCGGTGCCAAGAGAGCTATCTGAATCCATGCGATGGGTGGTAAAAAAGCATGAAATTGAATATTTTAAGCCCGCTTTTTTAGGGGATATATTAAAAATAAACACATGGGTAAATGAGTTTTCGGGTGTTACTAGCCTAAGAAATTATGAAATTTACAAAAAAGACCAACTTATTTTAAAGGCTCAAAC
>DAIQBE010000529.1:0-2966 GCA_036781325.1 Leadbetterella sp.
CCTAAAACCAAGCAATAAAAACGAGTACATTTAATAATAATTACCAAGTTAAATAGTTCTGTTTAAGTATTATTTTTCCTCCAACAAAGGTCCTTTAGTTCGAATTTTTTGTTACTACAATCTCCAGAAAAAATTCATTCTAATTTGTCTATAATATAAATATCTATATATGAGGTTTTCTCGTGACTTTGGCACGGAAAGTATTCAATTAGAAGCGATTGAAGCAAAAAAATACTTAAAAATTTTATTTAATAAAAAATCAACTTAAATTTGAACTTAAAATAAGATTGATATGAATTATACAGATAAAGAAATAAAACCATTGGACAGCATTGAAGACTGGGAGGATGAAGTTTTAACACGCTATCCAGAGCCAAATACTAAGGCAAAAGAGGAATACAGAAATTATGTAGATTCTGAGCGAGTAGATACGGTAAGGGAATTTTACAAGCTCAATCATACTTACCAAACCTATGATTTTGTTTGTGAAAAAGAAAATGAATTTCTAAAATTCGACAAAAAAGAAATGTCAATTTGGGATGCAGTAGATTTTCTAAATACCTTAATAGATGATAGCGACCCAGACACAAGTATGGACCAATTGCAGCATCTAATGCAAACTTCAGAAGCCATAAGAGCTGATGGCCATCCTGATTGGTTTGTTTTAACTGGTTTTATACACGACTTGGGTAAAGTATTGTGTTTATTTGGAGAACCTCAGTGGGCGGTAGTTGGAGATACATTCCCTGTTGGATGTAAGCATGCAGATAGCATCGTATATTCTGAATATTTTGCGTTAAATCCTGACTCCAAAGATCCTCGTTACAACACTAAATATGGAGTTTATGAACCCAATTGCGGACTTGACAAAGTTAAAATGAGTTGGGGCCATGATGAATATATTTATCAAATAATGAAAAATTATATTCCTGAAGAAGGGCTTTATATGTTAAGATATCATTCATTTTATTCACAACATCGCGAAAAAGCATATAATCATTTGATGAATGAGCATGATCATGAAATGTTTAAATGGGTGGACAAATTTAATCCTTATGATTTGTACTCCAAGTTGCCTGAGCCTCCAAATGTAAAAGAATTGATGCCTTATTATAAGGAACTTGTTGCAAAATATCTACCAGAAACTCTTCGGTTTTAAAATTGAATTTTTGATTTTTCAAAAAAAAGAGCAAATAAGAATTGCTCTTTTTTTTTGATTATCTAATTAGAAAAACATAAAACTTGGTTAATTACAATATAAATTTTCTTGATAAAGACACTTTAAAAAGTACCTCATAGAATTTTTACAAATTCAAAACTGCAGGTTTTATCAAAATTCAAAAATAGTTTGGATATTCGAGGCCTAAACCGTGGACGATTTATTTAAAAAAAAATCTATTGTAAAACCCATCTTTCAAAAAAAATACATTAATTTAGCGACTCAATCCTAGTTAAAAAGGATACTCATTGGGTAAGATTAATTATTATCCAAAATTCCATTTTTACAATTTGAAACTGTATAAAATTCAATCTTAAAATTAAAAATTATGAGCAAAAAAGAGAAATTAAACGCTTCTCGAAGATCTTTCATTAAAAATGGGGCAATCGCTTCGTCTTTCTTTATCGTTCCAAGAAATGTTTTGGGAGGAAAGGGTTTTATATCACCCAGTGACCAATTAAATTTAGCAGCAATAGGTGCTGGCGGAAAAGGCAAAAGTGATATAAAAAATGCATCAGTAAATGGCCGAGAAAGAGTAACTGCCCTATGTGATGTTGATTTTTCTGGTTCTGCTAAAGATTCTGTAAAAGCTTTCCCTAATGCAAAGCTATATGCGGATTATAGAGAGATGTTTGAAAAAGAAAAAGATATTGATGCAGTTACAATCTCTACTCCGGATCATGTGCATGGCCCAGCAGCTAAATTTGCTATGGAACGTGGTAAACATGTCTATGTGCAAAAACCTATGACACATAATATTAGAGAGGCTCGTTTGCTTACTGAAATGGCTAGAACAAACAAAATCGTAACCCAAATGGGTAATCAAGGTGGTTCTAATCCTCTATTAATAACTGTTCAAAAATGGATAGACTCTGGTAAATTAGGAAAAATTGGAAAAGTGCAAATATGGACTAATAGACCTGTTTGGCCTCAAGGAAATGCAATGCCCGCAGCAGATGATAGCCTAAAACCTAAAGATTTAAATTGGGATTTGTGGCTTGGGCCCAATGAATATAAACCGTATACCCCAAATATGCATCCTTTCAATTGGCGGGGCTGGTGGGATTATGGTACAGGGGCTCTTGGTGATGTGGGTTGTCATTTAATTGATATTCCGTTTAGAACATTAGGCTTAAAATATCCGAAAGACGCAGAATGTAGCGTGGCTTCAGTTTTTACAAAAATGTGGAATGCTGATTATCACCCTGAAGGTTGTCCTGCTTCTTCATTCATTACATTACATTTTGGCGAAACTGCGAAAAGCAAATCTCCAATAGAAATGACTTGGAGCGATGGGGGCATTCGACCTTCTCATCCAGACATTATTCCAGCAAATGAAGATATAGGAGGCACAAATAGCAGTAATGGCGTGTTGATAATTGGTGAAAAAGGAATTATTTCCACAAACATCAACGATAGCTCACCTATGATGCCAAAACTTTTCTTGAACGATGGAACTAGAGAAGCAGGTCCAGATTTACCTAAAGATATGGAATCTGAATATGGCCACCAACGTAAATGGGTAGATGCTTGCAAAGCTGGATTCAAAAGCAAAGAGCATTTGGCTTTGACATCGTCATTCGATTATGCTGGCCCAATGACTGAAACAGTATTGATGGGAAATCTAGCGATTAGAAGTTATATGCTTAGAAAAGAGAATAGCAAGGGGCAAATGGAGTTTTTCGCTAGAAAAAAATTACTTTGGGACGGTGAAAACACTAGAATAACAAATTTAGAGGAAGCCAAT
>DAIQBE010000530.1:0-2956 GCA_036781325.1 Leadbetterella sp.
TGATTTTGGTTTTTTTGGGAGAAACGAATTCTCATTAGTAGGAGCTCCATGTGATCTAATAGAAAACACGAGCTCTCAATTAATTAATTATTTAGACAAAAGTTTAAATATTACCTATGTGGATGCAGATCATGGAAAGCATGAGCAGGAGAATGAATCAAAATTTAATGTTTTTCAAGATAAAATAACCTTTAAACGAGTTGACAAAAAACAAGTTTCAACCATTGATCAGAAGTTTTTACTGAGTGATCAAGATTTAATATTGGTCAATGGTAATCATTTCCAAGCAGAAAAGCAGATTGTATTTATTCATTCAAAGAAAGAGGCTTCATTAAAAAAAAGATTACCTGAACTTACTGACATTAAAGCATTTGTTCTTTGTGTAGATCAAACTCAAATATTTGAATGGTTAAAGACAGAGATTCCGAATTGGAAGAATATTCCTATTTTTCATATTAATGAGTCAAATAAAATAGCTCAATGCATTTCTGAAAATCGCAAAATTGTGCCTTTGAAAGCAATAATACTTTCTGGAGGGAAAAGCGAACGGATGGGCGAAGATAAAAGCAAGATTCATTACCATGGTATCGCACAACAAGACTTTTTGATCGGATTGTGTAGTGAATTAGGTATAAAAGCGTATGTTTCGTGTAGAAAGGAGCAAACAGAACAAAATGGGCCTCCTTTCATTTTGGATAAATTTTTTGGCTTAGGACCTTACGGTGGTATACTTTCTGCTTTTCAAGATGACCCTGATACTGCTTGGATGGTAATTGCTTGTGATTTGCCTTTAATTGGAAAATCAGAAATTGAAGATCTTATTTCAAAGAGAAATCCTACGAAAATAGCAACAGCTTATTTTAACCCAGAAACGGACTTACCTGATCCACTTTTTACTATTTGGGAGCCCAAGGCCTATTTAAGTCTTCTTTCGTATTTAAGTATAGGGTATTCTTGTCCAAGAAAAGTATTGATAAATTCAGACATAGAATTGGTGCAACTAAGCAACACCGAAGTATTGAAAAATGCCAATACTCCGGAAGATCGTTCAGCCATATTGAATTTGATTGGTAATAAAAAATAGAATAAAATAATTTTTTTATTTTTTTATGTATTCTATCCGTGCAGTGTCACTTTCTAATGGGGGCACTAAATATCCTCCTGAATCTAATAAAGTATTTGGAAATTTTAATGACAAATTTGACCATTTTCTTTTATCTATTTTGGTTTGAAAAAGAAAGATTTTAGCTAAATTAGGTAAAGATGTTAATGAAGAAATTCCTTTTTCCGTAATATTAGTGTTTGTCACGTTTAAAATCTGCAAATTTTTGAGTTCAGCTAATTGATCTAAATCTTTATCAGAAATTGCACTTTGGTTTAAATGCAGTACGGTTAGATTCGTAAGTTTGCTTAGCACCTCACCTAAATTAGATATTTGATTTAAATTTCCAGCTTTTAACCAAATGAGTTGTTTTTTAATGGGTAAGAGTAAGCTTAAATTTTGGGCGTTTATCTTTTTGTTTCCCGAAATGTTTACTGACAAATAGTTAGAATTTAGTCCAATAGGCGTAACTACAGCCCCAATATTTTTTAAATTTTGAATGTCATTTTGATTCGCTTGGTCTATTTCTCCACTAGGAACATTAGAAATTGAATTTTTTGAACCAGAGCTTTGCAATGCAAGAAGCAAAGGGAGTACTTCAGCGGACTGTTTTAGTTCTTTTACTTTTTTATCAAAACTAACTCCTTCCGAAATCCACCAACTAATTAGCTTTATTTCGGCTTCAGTAGGCTGGGGTTTTCCTTTAGGAGGCATATGTTCTTTTTCGTTTTCGTCTAAAATCAATCTTTTGTAAAGCAAACTATTTAGAGGCTGAAATGGAATAATTCCATTCGGATGTTCCCCTCCTTTTAAAATAAATTGTTTTGAATCTAATCTAAGTTCTCCTTTTTGTTTTTTAGAAGAATGGCATGAAAAACATTTTTCTTCCAAAATAGGAAGAATGACTGAATCGAATACTTTTTCTTCTTGAATATTAGAAATTTCTTTTCTTTTAATTTTAATTGTTTCTTCTTTAAAGCTCAAGTAATCCTCCCCATGTGTAATGCTCCCACCCAAATGCCCTGTTATTACTAATAGGAAGGTTACCATTATCCAACCTAGTTGCTGAGCCAATGTATAGCTTCTAAGAAAATATAATAGTCCAGTAAAAAATGTTAGAATAATGCCCGCCCATTGATGTTTTTCTGCTAATTCTTTTTCATATCCCCCACTTTGAAACAACAAATAGCCTGAAATGCAGGTAAAAATAGAAAGGATAAAAGATAGCAGAAGAATCATCGGCATTACAGCACTAATGGCTTCATTTTTCCATTTAATACTAATGGTTTTTAGAATAATAGCTAATACCAGAAAGCCAATGGGTAAATGCACAAATAATGGATGAAAGCGGCCAATTAATTCTAGTATCATTTTTTATATCGGTCTTTAATAAGTTTTAACATATGAACATTTATTTCCCATTGATTTGCAACTGGTTGATTAGTAAAAGGCAAGGTGGCTAAATAATTAGGTGGACCAAATTCAGTTAAAAATGTAATGCTTTTTGCTCCGGATTTTTCCCTATTTTCTACTGCTTTATCCCACCATTTTAAATGCTTTTCCAATGTATATTTCCATTCAGGCGCTCGTGGGTCATTTACTTGCGGTCCTTGTTCGTGTCCAATTCGAGCATGGATATGGGCTACTTTTTTTAAAGCAACATCCACCGTTTCGGTTTGGTTATCAAGCATAGATTCGTGAACATTGGTCCAATGCGAAATATCCAAAGTGAGTTTCATTTTTTCGTGTTTTTCTAGAAAAAGGCGTGTGATATGGGCAGCGAAACACATTCTCCCTCTATGAGTTTCATGCAATATTTCAATTCCTGTTTTGGCTTCCTGTTCAATAGTAAAA
>DAIQBE010000531.1:0-2947 GCA_036781325.1 Leadbetterella sp.
TAATATACTGTAAATCAGGTATTTTTTCACAAACTCCCGTCATATATCCTTTTTTTACTCTATGGCCAGTTTCGTCGAGGTGGTCGTTTAGATAAGTTATAGAGTCACCAATGGCCACCCATTTAACACTAGGATTAGGGCTAAAAAAAGAAATGAAAAAGGTAATAAGTAGTAAAATAAGTTTCATTTTAATAGGTTTTTACTTTTTCTGATTGGCCAAGAAAGTAATCAATGAGGCAAATTCTTCATAAGAAAGTGCATTAGCTAAGCCAGCGGGCATCATCGAAGTTTCCATTTCTTTTCTAGAAATAATATCCGATTTTTTGATTTTACTGACATTGCCTCCTATGTCTCTGAGGATGAGTAGGGTGGAGGTTTCTTCTGTTACAAAGCCCATATAACTTTTATTCGACTTGGCTTCTATGAGCACTGAGGCAAAGCCTTGAGAAATAGAGGCGTTAGGTTTTAGAATAGACTCGGCTATTTGCTCACGATTCATAATTGAGCCAATTTGTCCCATAAAAGGTCCTTTCATGGTTTCCGAAGTGCTTAAACTATGGCAAGCAATACATCCTTGATTGGTAAAGAGCGTTTTGCCGAGTTCTGTCTTGCCTGGTATCTTGGCCATGGCTAGCATCACATCTTCTATGGAAGTTTCGCCAATTTGTCCTTTTTTATTTCGTATTTTTTCTAGGTCGATTTTGTCTTCTTTTTTGGCTGTTACTATTTCATTGGTTCCGAATTCATTAATATTCAAACGATTTTTGTCGTTGAGTTCGGTGAAAAAGGCTTTGTCTTTAGATTTTTTCCATTCTTGCACTAAAAAATCATTGATGAGCGGAGAATAATCCCATGCGATGTCTTTGTAGTAAGGGCCATGGGTGTCGGGTCTTGTGCTCCACCACCAAGAACTATCATAGGGAGCTTCTTTTTTATATAAACGTGCTAAGGTAGCTAAAACATCTTTTTTGAAAACTGGGTCTACACTGGTTTTATAGGCCGCGATTAGGCCTTTAATGGCTTTGGGCTCATGCATGTATCTTAATGCCCATAGAGCAATCTTGGCATTTTTAGATTTTAAAGCCGCCACGCAAGCATCTACAGCGTGAAGACTGACTAAACCCCTTACAGCAATATGTGGGGGCACAATAGCCGAATTTGGTGTGGCATGCGGCCCTTCTTTTCCTTTTTCAGGAGCACTGAATGAAGTTGGCACTGGAACTTCTAACCATACTTTGGCAGCTTCAACCTTACCTAGTCGCGCAAGTCCAATGCTGGCGGCTAAGCGCACTCTTGGAGATGGGTCATTCATGCTTTTTATAAACAAATCTAAAGGTACGCTATTGGCATTGGCCTTTCTATCCGCCAGGGCCTTCAATGCAAATTCTCTGACTGAAGGGTCTTGGGCGAGCATAATCAAATTTGGAACACCTTTAGCCCCAGCAGCTTGCGCATAAGTAAATATACTTGCTACGCGAACGTCCAGCCCTAATTTTTTATCTGAGGCAATTTCTAGACTAACTTTGATAGCGTCATTTACTGGTCTTGTTAGCAATTCTTGTTGAGCTGCTAATCTCGACACGCTATTTGCCGTTTTTAAAAGATTGGCTAAGTCCTCCAAAGTGGCTATTTTTAGATCTAAGAATGGAGTATATTTCCAATCTTTAGGTACTATTCTCATCACATAGCCTTTACTTGAACTGCCCGAATACCCAGCTCCATCCCATGCCGAAAGGTACATTTGACCGGAAACATCCACATCTACATCGGTGATTTGGCTTAGTTTGATAAAATCTTCTTCTTTTTGGGTGAAAGTAACTCCATCCGCATTTACCCTGTGAATATACAATTGATTTCGACCCCAATCGCCCATCATGGGCACTTGATTGTATTTTGATGGCCAATGAGGATTGTCCATAAAAAGAGATCCTACTCCAGAGCCGCCACCCAAATCAATCAATGCCGGGATGATTTCTTCCGTAAAGTTTTTAAATAGGGTGGGGTAGCCGTATTCTCCGGATTGAATATGGTGGCTGAATCGAATATTCCATCCACCACCATCGTTGGTGTTGTCACGTGTAAAAATATTCATGTAGGGGTCTATGGCAGTATCATAAATATTGCGAGTGCCGTGTGAGAAAACCTCCATTTCGGTGCCATCGGGCCGTACTCTTACAATGCCCCCACCCAACATGGTTAACTTTTTGCCGGATCTATCTACTGCATCAGTAAAGCCAAAGTCCCCTACGGAAATATATATCCAGCCATCGATGCCCATTCTGATACCATTAGTGGCATGGTCAGTGCCTCGGCTTTGGATAAACTTAGTAGAACAAATATTTTGTACCAAAGGTGTTGGCTTTGCATCCG
Source organism: Leadbetterella sp. (assembly GCA_036781325.1). GTDB lineage: Bacteria > Bacteroidota > Bacteroidia > Cytophagales > Spirosomataceae > Leadbetterella. Next base: position 2,371 of record DAIQBE010000531.1, read on the forward strand.
CTATGCCGTCCCTGTTTTTATCTTCGAAAACTACCAAATCCATACCCGTAGCTTTTCCTGTTTCCACGCTGAATGTGGTGTAGAGTACATAAAGTTTATCACCCATGGGTATAATACCTCTCGGGTTGTCGAGCGTAGTAAAAATAGTGTGAGTATCCATTTTACCGTCGTGGTCGGTATCGATGAGCTTTACTATGCGGCCTTTACCGGGTGTTTTGCCTAAGGAGCCAATCATGTCAACGCCTACAAATACATCGCCATTTGCAGCTACTGCCAAGCAAGCAGGACTAGGCACTAAATTGGGTCCTGCATAATAGTTTGCAATTAAATCTGGCGGACACACGAAACCTTTGGGTAATGAATCTATTATAGCTGTTTTGCTTTGAGAATTAAGAGAAGGGTTTGGCGAAAAGCTTATGAAAAGGCTATTGCCAGTTAAAATAAATAAGAGCGAGAAAAGAAGGAGATTAAACTTGAGCATGTAATTAGGTATTTGAGTAAAATATTTATTTTATTTAAGATTAAATGTTTTAAAAGGGTAAGATACGGCTAAATCCAGATTTCATGAAAGGTTTTT
>DAIQBE010000532.1:0-2947 GCA_036781325.1 Leadbetterella sp.
CAGATTATATTGCAACTTCATAGTTTGATAACTGTATTATCTAATTTCTATATTTCACTTATTGTAAAGGTCAATAATATTCTGACCAATTTTTTTTCCTTCCTTTAATCCTATTTCATTATCAAGCCGAGTATGTATTCCTCCATATAAACGTGACATTGCAGACTCTTCTGCAGATTGAAAAAATGAATTAAATTTTCTAGGTTTATATTCCACCAACCTTTCCATATCCATAGGTCTTCCAAAATGTGCATCGTCTACAAAAGCAAAAGATGCTCCATACAATTTTGTTAAAACAGTAGCAGCAGACGAAGCTTGACCCGCATGACCAGAATAAAAAGCTGGAAATGGTGGCTCTGGCCAATACAAATCCCATAATGTGCTCATATTATAGTAAATAAAAGAAAAAGGACGCTCTGCATTATAATGATACTTGGTTTTCCAACAATTAACAAAAGCATCTGCAACGGCCATTCCAACTGCAGAAAAAGTTTGTGCTGCCACAAATAAATTACTATTAGATTTTTCTACAGCAACTAAAGCAATGTAATAAGAATGTCCTGGTGGAGAGAATGTTTGTGAAGGATCGTCACCCCACCAATTTGCAATTTCCTTCTGCTCTTGCGAAAGGGAGTTTCTAACATCAAAAACTTCCTTCATATAATTATAATATACAGAGCCTTTTGAAAAGTCATATTCCATCATTTCTGGGATTGGCAAAACATAATTTGCCTTTGAAAATGTTCTATTTGATCCCCATTTAGGATGAAGTGGCAACGAAACTTCGGATTGCCCTTTTATAGGTGGTGTCCATAATCCGTTTCCTTTTTTTATTACAAACGTAGAATCGAAATTATCTAAATAACCTAAATGCCCGCCATCAGTTTTAGAGTATTCATAAATGGCATCTGCTATCTTTTTACCGTAATCAATGGAAGCATTTATATCAATTGCTTTGAAGCCTAAAGAGTTGGATTGTAAAATAATTTTTTCTAGACTATCAATTTTTGTAAGATTTGTTGAAGCAGTAAAGCCATACAAATGCTTTATAATCTGAGCTTGTCCTGCATTTAAGGATAGAACCCAGTTTATTTTTCTTTTTTGATCGAATTGGGGCAAATATTCAAGACCGTTAATTTTGCCTACTAATGATAATTGGTTTTTACTTCCTTTAACTACGCTTTCGTACATTGTCAAACCAACGTACCCCAAAAACCTAGAATTAAAAGTGGGTGAACCTCCTTTTGTTGTTTTTAATATATGTAGTGTAAGTTTAGCCCATTCTTTTGCAACTTTAGCATCAGGTATTGGCTTAGAAAAAGCCCATAAATTAACTCCTAAAACAAAGAAAACACAGAAAAGCACTTTAACCAAAATAGACTTTGGAAAAATGCAAAACAACGAATTAAACTTTTTTAAAGTAAAATTTCTTTTCATGCTTATAGATTCGCTCAATTTTTTTCTGGCACGGATTTTGTCCTATTGAATTAAGTAATATTAGAACAAAATCTAACCCATTTTTAACCTTTTTTCTTCTTACTTTAAATGTCAAAATCGCTGGTTTATACATTAAAACACCAATGAGGCCATTTTTAAGCACAAGAATTATTATACATCTTGCAAAAACCATGCTAAAAAACTTATTTAGCAATTACATTTATTTTCAATCTTTTTTATCCTTCTATTTTACCTTAAACACTTGAGTTGGTAACAATTTTTCGTTTCTTTGTAAATGAAAAAATATTGTTAATAAAAGTGAAACTCTGGCAAAAAGCAAATACATTAAAAACTAACGAAACAATCGAAAAATTTACTGTCGGCAAAGACCGTGAACTCGATATTAAACTTGCACCTTTTGATTTGTTTGGATCGATAGCTCATGCAATTATGCTTACAAGTATCGATTTATTAGAGAAGCAGGAATTGGAAAAAATTATTTCAGAATGCAATTGTATATATAAAGAAGAAATAATACAAGGAAAATTTAATATAATTGATGGCATAGAGGATGTACATTCGCAAATAGAATATACGCTAACTTCAAAAATAGGAGATATAGGCAAAAAAATTCATAGTGGAAGATCAAGAAATGACCAAGTCCTAGTGGATCTTAAAATGTTTTTTCGAGCACAAATTGAAGAAATTACTTTAGAAACAAAAAAGCTTTTTGACGCACTATTGTTTCAAAGCAATAAAAACAAAAACGTTTTACTTCCGGGATATACCCATTTACAAATAGCAATGCCTTCGTCTTTTGGGCTATGGTTTGGAGCCTATGCAGAGAGTTTAGTTGATGACTTAACTGTCTTACAAAGTACTTATAAAATAATTAATAAGAATCCCTTAGGTTCAGGTGCTGGGTATGGGTCTTCATTTCCTTTAAACCGCAAACTCACAACAGAACTATTAGGCTTTGATGATCTAAACTACAATGTGGTTTATGCTCAAATGACTAGAGGCAAAATGGAATATCTTTTGGCAAACGCAATTGGAAGTTTGGCCAATACAATTTCAAAAATGGCAATGGATGTTTGCCTTTATAACAGTCAGAATTTCGGTTTTCTACATCTCCCCGAGGAAATGACCACTGGCTCTAGCATTATGCCGCATAAAAAAAATCCAGATGTAGCAGAACTTTTAAGAGGTAAAGCTAATAAACTTAAAGCCTTATCTGTTGAAATTTCATTTGTTCAAAGCAATCTGCCTTCTGGATACCATCGGGAGTTTCAATTAATAAAAGAAGTTATTATGCCAGCAATAGATGAAATATTAGAGTGCTTAATTATTGCTACGTTTATGATAAAACATTTAGAAGTAAAACAGGACATTTTAAAAGACCCAAAATATGATTTACTATTCAGCGTAGAAAATGTAAATCAAAAAGTTATTGATGGCGTTCCATTTAGGGATGCATATAAACAAATTGGAGATGATATAGAAAAAGGTA
>DAIQBE010000533.1:0-2944 GCA_036781325.1 Leadbetterella sp.
AAAATAAAAAAAGAAGTAAAGATTTTGCAATTTCGAGATGGGCAAATGGATGGACAATCATCAAAGATCAATTGTACTATACCGAATGGATTGATGAAAAAGACAATCGTAGAAGTCAAATGCTTTTTGATCATAAGACCGACCCACTAGAAAATAATAATCTGGCAGAAAAACCGGCATATGCTGAAAAAATTGCCGAATTGGCCTTTTTGTTAAGAAAAAATCGAGGCGAAGATTTTAATTTTGATCGAAGGAAAGGAATTGATACACGACCAAATGATTAGGATTAATAATTAAAGAAGAAGAATGAAAAGTAATTTCAACCAAAGCTTAAAAGTGTATTTCAAAGTTTCATTGCTAGTGATTATGTTAAGCAGTTCTATTTTTGCTCAAAAAACAGAAAGGCCAATGGTATGGGTAAAACCAAGTGATAAAGCCTTGATATTAGATAAAATCACTAAAAATCAATGGGCAAAAGATTATTTTGAGGCTTTCAAAAATAGAGCAGATAGAGAAGTAGCAATAGAAAATAAAGATCCTAAAGCCTATCTTTCCAAAATGCCTTTGGATTGGGCCAAGACTAAAGATAAAATTCCTCCGATGATAGTAATGGCGGGCACAGGTGGTAAAACGGTAGAAGAACGCAAGGCTATCATGCAATATTTGCAAACGGGTATCGATTGTGGAATTCTTTTTTTTCTAACCAATGAAAACAAGTATGGACAGATAAGTGCAAATATTTTATATACTATGATTGAAAGTCTTGTCCAATTAGAAACCAGTCAAAAAGGACATAATGGGGGTGGACTTTTGTACCCCGACGACCATTTAAGAGAAGCCCGCGAAATTGGTGCTCAGATACCAATTCTTTATGATTTTGTATATACTTTTCTCAAAAATGGAGGTTTATCTCTTAATGTTGCAACAGGTAAAATGGATCCTTTTTCATTTAGTAATGCTGAAAAAGTATTTAAAACGTATATTAATTTAGCTCTAGAGCAGGGAATTATTAATTGTAATTGGCCTGTATTAGAGAGTCCGAGTCTTGTAGGAAATACGCTGGCATTAGATAATGAGTCAGAAAGAACGTATTTCCTAGCATATTATTTAACAAAAAACACCCCTCATCAAGATGCTTTATTGAAGGTAGCAAATCATTATACAAATAATTTTGGCAAATGGCCAGAAAGTACCAATTATTCTGGTGCAGTAGCAAGTTATTCTACCTATTTAATGACACTTTTAACTAAGCTTTACCCAACGTTGCATCTCGGAAATTCCTACCCTCAAATTCCGCTGGCATTAACCACCAACTATTATTTGACCTATCCCAATAAAAAAGACATGATTATTTTTGGAGATGGACATAGAGCTTATCAAGCTGCCTATGAAGAGTTTGAAATTGCGTACTATCTAGGAGACTTAGAAAAGTCTAATACGCTCAAAAAGGAATTCGGGGCTTTGATAAACAGTGCTATCAGTAATAAATATTACAAGAGAGGTGTACTCAAAGAGAGAAGCTATGGTGCTGAAGTTTACACCGAGCCACTTGAATTATTGTGGTTTAGCCCTACCATTGAAGGTGAATTGAAAGATTATCCCTTGCCAGTAACAGATGAACTCGCTTTTGGTGGGATGACAATCCAGCGTAATTTGGCCATGAATAATAATCCAAAAGATAGCTTTATGGCTTTTGTTGGTGGAGGTTCGCATGTTCATGGGCATGCATCGGGTATGAACATGGAGCTTTACGGACGGGGCTTTGTTTTGGGTCAAAAGGCAGGAAGGTCAGCCTACACCACAGATATACATGAAAACTATTATAGGATTTTTGCTGGGCACAATACGGTGATTGTAAATGGAGCTTCGGAGTCAGAAGGTGCTTGGGCAAATTTAGGCACTAATACCGTTCAAAAAGTAGCCTTAGAACCTAAGGTTTTAGAAAAACCCATCTCTCCCAACCACTCTTTCACCACCACTAGTTTTATTGATGATAAAGGAGACAAAGCCGAAGGCATACAAGAACGTACTTTGGGCATAATCCGTACATCGCCTACCTCGGGTTATTATATAGATATTTTTAAATCGAAGTCTTCATTGCCAAACCAATTTCACGATTATATTTATCATAATGTAGGAGAAAGTCTTGATTTCGAAACTAAATCCTCTATTTTTCAATTAAAATCTGATAGCACACGTTACCAAGCTTCGGCTCAAAAAGAATGGGTAAATAATAGAAAACATAGGCATCCTGGCTGGCATTTTTTCAAAAATGTGGAAACTGCACCTAACTTTTCCGATGCTGTTTCTGCCATTTTTAGTGCTTCAAAATTGCAAAATGAACCAGTAAAAATGCGTTTATTTATTAATGGAAACAAAAAAAGAGATTATACCCGAGTAATGGCTCCACCCTCCACAGAATCAAATAAAGCTTATCAAAATAAACAAACGCCCACTTTAGTAATTCGACAAAACGGAGAGGCGTGGACTACTCCTTTTGCTGTTGTTTATGAGCCTTTCGAGGGAAATAACAGTACAATACAATCTGTAGAACAAATTATAGACGAAGGCAATTTTAAAGGTTTAAAAATTAAAAGTAGGATAGATGGTAAGACAATTTGCCAAATTGCATTAATTTTAGAGAATGACGACTCAGTTTATGAAGATAAAAAAATGGGCCTTTCCTTTAAAGGACGATATGGAATCTTGACTTTAGATGAAAATGATAAGACTAAATCTGTTTACATAGGCGAAGGAAAAAATTTCTCTTACAAAAACATAATTATTTCTTCGAAGGATAATAAAGCTGGATCAGCGTATATAGAATTAAATGAAGAAAAGCCTTCCATTAATGTTTCAATTAATTTAGTTGTTAAATATTAAGTAAAAAATAATCTTTGCTAAATGAAAAAAATAAATTTTGTAATCCTATTGATTTTTGGAA
>DAIQBE010000534.1:0-2942 GCA_036781325.1 Leadbetterella sp.
GCCCACAGTAAACAAATGCCACCACCAGTCGTTTTCGTAAGGCATGTCGATGATATAGTCCGCAATGTTCCAAGTATATTTGAATACCTCTCCGGCAATTATCAGATAAATAAAGTTTCGAAGCCAATCGAAACTGATGGTTTCTGTTTCTGAAAACTGAGTTTCAGCCCAATTTCGGTATTCTTTGTAAATTTTTAGCGATTGATAGAAATAATAAACATACATGCTCCATAACACGATAGTCTCCAGCCAGCCCAGCCAATGTATGTTAGGACTCTTTTGCCACTGTTCAATAAATTCTTTTCCATTTAAAAAAACTATCAAGTTTATTATGAAATAGATAGCATAAGGAACATAAGGTAAAAGATGTTTGGTCTTTAATTTAAAATCTCTATTGATTTGGGCTTTTAAATAAAAATAAATTGTGGGGGCGAAGGCTAAGCCAAAATGCCTCGGAAAGCCGTTTAGTTTTTCCCAAAGGAAATTAATACCGGAAAAGCCAAAAGTGTAATCTTGGATTTCCATAGCCAATAAAAACAAAACAGCAGCCAGCAATTTGTCAGATAATCGTTCTTCTTGAAACCCTCTTATCACCAATAAAACAGTGAAAAGGAGTGCCAAGAAATAACCAAAATGTAAAGGAGTGGTATATATTGACATTTAATTCTTTTGATAATTGAAACCTGTATCTTTTTAGATTGTTTAAATTTTTCTTACATCACCATTACCAACTATACCAGACAAGGGGTCAATTTTTCCAGGGCCTAATTGCATAATACTTCCGTTTCCTGCACCAAGACCTAATAATGATATTTGGGAATTAACAATAACATTTCCATTTCCATAATTTTTAACTTTTGCAGTTTTGGTTACCAATTTGCCAGCATTTATGTTGCCATTTCCGTTTTTCCTGATATCTAGCTCGCCTGTAGAACCTACCATCAGCACATCGCCATTTCCCGAGTTTTCCATTCCAAAATAACGACCGGCTATACCTTGAATTTTGACGGTGGTATTTCCTCTGTGATTTACAAAAGAGGCTTCTGGCAAGCAAACTTTTATTTTTATTCGGGTTTTTTCTAAATATAATTTTCCATTTTTATTGCCCTCCAAACTAATATTAAGTTGATTTTCTTTAGAAGCTTTGGTGACGGTCAATCGAGGCTCTAAGTTTTCATCAATTTCTATTTTTATGGCATAGGGTTTCCCAATTTCTATTTCAATCTGTCCATCAAAATCTTCAATGGAAACTTTATCAAAATTTTTAATATTGTATTCCTTTGTTATTACTTTCCCTTTCCCAAACAGCTGAGCGTTGGATATATTTGATAGGAAAATTAGAAATATAAAATTGCATATAATTACTATTTTTTTCATGATTTTAATTGATTTTGTTAAATGTTGATTTAAATAGTGTTGTACCTGATTTATCAAAAAAAACTTTACGATTTGGAAGTTCTTTAAGTTCATACTCCCCATTTATTTTAAATTTAACCTCTGTGAAAAGGTAACCTGTTTTTCCAGTAAGTGTTAAGGAATATAAACTATCTTTTATTATTGGTTTCATTTCCATTTCTTTTTCCCAATCTATGGCTTCGTTATCTATTCTAATTTCTACGGTTTTAATGTGGGGAATTCCTATAACATTTAATTCAAATGTTATGGTTTGATTAGTAGTTTTTTGGACACAACTGGTGATAAATATAAAGCCCAAAGTACAAATTGCATATATTATTTTTTTCATTTTGTTATTTTTTTAGATATTAAAAAATCTATTCCCAATTTACCTGACCCGGTTACCATACAAATTACTGAAATCCAGAGTATTCCCATGCCTGGCATCATGTTCCAATAACCATATTGTATTTGGTGAACAAATACCACTACTATCATTGTACAGAAAATCAAGAAAGAGAAAATTCGGGTTTGAAAGCCAATTATCCAAGCTACTCCACCTACAGCTTCACTAAAAGCTGCCATCCATGCAAAAATAGATGGCATTAAAGCAAATATGCCGCCATAGTTTGACACATCGCTTGGAAACCAAAAGGCCACTTCAAACAAGCCAAGGTTTTTTTCTGGGTCTGTCCAAGGTAATCCAAATTTTGGAGAACCAAATTCTTTTGTTAGCAAATAGCCATACAATAATCTTGGGATGAAAACTGCAAAATCAAGTTTCCAATTTAATTGCATAGGTTCAACAATTTTTTTTACCAGCTTTTTCATTTTGTTTTTTTTAAATTACTTAAATAAGTTTTTTGATTTTAGAGATTAATTTTTGTATCCCATTGAAAGTCCTATATCTCCTTTTACTAAAAGTTCTATTGATGCCGGGCTATTGTTATTGTTGCTTATTCTTAAAGCAGTGTCTTTCTCTACATTTACTTTTTTAGTTTCATTAGGCTTAATAATAAATAAAGAATGTTGCCCGCCTGCTATTGGTATTTCCAAAACCTCAAGGTTGTTTAAAGATGCATTTTTGAGTTTGACATTAAATGCTTGATGTTTATTATTTCCCAAAACAAAAGCTTCATTTGCTTTTATATAGGTAGTAGATTTTAAAGTTCTACAAGAAGTTAGAATAAGGGTAATTGTTAAATAGCATAATAATAGCTTTTTCATATTTGTAATTTTTTAAAACCGCACCGTTGCGGTTTGGTATTACAAATTTGGAATCAAAAAAAATAATTCGGGTCCCAATTCATCATTTGAGACGCCTCAAATTATAATGTAGGACTAAATAGCTTTTGAAATATTAAAATATCGTGTCATTTTTAGCAAAACAGGACACCGATCAAGAAAGTAGAGAAGTTTTTTGAAGAAACTTTAATATTTTAAAAGTCTTAATATTAATTACTTATATATTTTAAAAAAAAATTTAGTGATTTAGAAAATAATATTTTATCGAATAGTAATCTATTTTTTGGTAGAAGGCGTAAGTG
>DAIQBE010000535.1:0-2941 GCA_036781325.1 Leadbetterella sp.
GCTAAAATGGGCTATCCACCATGCATATGGTGCGTTTTGAGGGCCTGGTTCTGGACCTTTACTCGTGATATAAAGTATAATAGGCTGATTTTTAGCGTCAAAAGCAACATCATTGATATATACATTTAGTTTTTCTTTTTGATAGTCTCTTACCAAAGCAGGATTCTGAATCGTTTCAAAAGGTAAATGAACAGTTTGTTTATTTGCTGTTTGCCAAGTCTTGCCTACATCAGAAGTTGAAATAAAATACAAATTGGTTCTATAGTCTAATCCTGCACCTTTTTCTGTGTCTGGATGAAAATTGAAAGCAGTTCCAATGGTTTTACCATGGATACCACTGGTTTGATAATGTCCTTCCTGTATTTTTGCTATATCTTTTATTTCAGACCATTCTACACCATTTTTGCTGGTAACAAAACCTATAGTACGTCGTGGTTTGCTTGCACCATATTTCAAAACATTTTTCTCGTAATGAGTCATTAGGCCGAAAAAACCATCTGCCCCTTGATTGTATATTTGCAGATAGGAGAAGTTATCAAAGGAAACTACTTTGCCATTTTCTATGCGAGTGGCCTCTATTTTTTTAAAAGAAGAAATATCATAAGGCAAGGTGCTTTTATGAATAAACGAGGGACGTTCTATGCCATGAGAGGTCGAAAATAGCCATATAAACCCTTCATTGTCAATGCTTAGTACGGGATTGTCATGGGCATCATTGGTTTGTTTGTCAAGAACTATAGTGGGACGAGAAACCTTTTTTGATTTATGGTCAAAATAGGCAATTTCATGGAGTAAAGATGGAATACTATCTTTTGAAGAGCCGCCATAGCAAAAGAATGTTTTCTGAACTTTAGGGGAATAAATGGAAAATGGGTAGTGATTGGAGGGGTAAGTACTTAAACCCCCGCTATATTTATGCACATATTCATTATTGGTTTTACCAATAGCATACCAAATACCTCTAAACCCATTGTCTTTTTGACCAAAAATGGTATTGGAAAAAAAGCAATTCAATAGTATTACAATGAATATTTTTTTAATCATTTTAATTCAAATCTATTTTTTGACCGTCTCTAAACACACTTTCATTCTATTCAATTCCAAGACCAACAGTATTTGGAATTTGTATTTTCTCGCTAACAATTTTTATTTCGGGGGTTTGCCAATTAATATTTCAACACCTGATTTTGGGGGTATTTTGAGCAAACATTTCGTTTTGTACTAAACTAGCACCCATAAAACCAACTAAAATGTTTTAAAAAATTGCTTATTGTTCATGAACATTTGCATTTAAAAACAATGCCACGCAATAAGTGAGCGTGGCATAGTAAGAATAAATTATTTTAAAAGTACCTTTTTATTGCCAACCTGGATTTTGCTTTAAAGCAGGATTTTGTGCCAAATTGTTTAATGGAATAGGCCACAAATAATGTTTGGCCTCATCAAACTCTGGAATGGCGAAGTCTGAACCCGCATAAGGGTCCAAATATTCTTTTCCATTAATAGGATCTTTGTAAAGTCTAACTACAGAACCCGCATACCTTGTTTTTTGTGAGGCATCCATTGCAAGACCTAGTGATTTTTTCCTAAGTTTAGCTCCTTGCTTCCATCTTCTTAAGTCATCGTAACGAAAACCTTCGTTAAACAACTCAATTCTTCGCTCTCTTCTGATTTCGGCTAAAATTGGAGAAATTCCGTCGGTAGTGTATCTAGGATCCACGGGAACTTTATCTAATTTTAAATGAGGCATTTTTACTCTGTCTCTTAATTTATTTATAGTTAGGTCTAGGTCACTTTGCGTAATTTTACCCAATTCGGCTTGTACTTCAGCATAGATTAAAAGTGCTTCAGCAAATCTTAGCGTAATAGCTGGAGACTCCGCGGTATTAAAGGCCTTGCCAATCTGATCGTCTGCATTATAATTCTTAATTACATGATATCCAGTGTTTGATATTCTACCACCTGCCATTCCGTTCAGTCTTGGATATGGGCGACCATCATTCAAATGGAATTTATACAATGTAGCTTCGCTTGGATGAAGAATAGTCTGACGCATTCTAGGATCTCTATTTTCAAATGAATCTTCTATTTTATCGTCTCCTTTATAGAGTGGAGAAAGGGTAATAGGAAGGCCGTCGGTACATAAATAATCCTCTACAAAATCTCTAGTGGCTCCTCCATGATATTCAAAATAACTTTGTACATGGTTAGTAATTACACCAAGCGTGTATTTCCTCCAATACATCACCTCAGGATTTCCAGATACATTTAATGCTCTCATATAGGAATTATAGTCTGTAGTTGGGTTTCCAGTATTAAAAATACGATAAGGCCCTTTATCTATTAATTCTTTAGATGCACTTGCAGCGGTTTGTAAGAATTTATCGCCACCAGCTATTCCATGATATTTTCTCCAAGTTCCTTCGAATAAACATACTCTGGCTTGCACTAATAAAGCACACCAACGATTTAGCCTACCAGGAGCGCCTCCATCTCCCCAACTATCTGGCAAGTTTTTAGCAGCAAATGCCAGGTCATCGAAGATTTTATCCATAGCTTGAATGCGAGGCATTCTAGCACCAAATAATTCTGGGGATTCGGTATTAAGTTCTTTTTCAATATAAGGTACATCACCGTACTTACTTACTTTATCGGCATAGAACCATCCCCTAAAGAGGCGTGCTTCACCAATGTATCTGTTTCGTATTGCATCTGTAACTTTAGCATTTCCATAATTAGCTAAACCAATATTTAAGGCCCGTACAAAATCCCAACCACGATATCCGTAATTGTCAGGATTAACAACGGCTATATGTTTTCCGGCTCTCATTTGAGCATAAAAATTATGACGAGGATGAACCGAGGTAGCATTGTCGCTTAATTCGTCCAAATACCAAATACTAAGAAAATTACTGTTAAAGCCTTCGTCATGTCCCATCAT
>DAIQBE010000536.1:0-2934 GCA_036781325.1 Leadbetterella sp.
ATTTTTTATTTCGAAAATGGTAAAAAATACATCTCTGGATATACACTCAAATATCATCAAAGTAAAATCGAATTAAATGGATTTTGTAGAGTAAATAGAGCCTATTTATTAAACCCTAAATACATTGCAAAGATTTCGAGAGAAGGAAATTTAACAAGTATTAGTATGATCAATGGAATTAAAACAAAAGTTTCCAGAAGGAGAACTTTAGAAACCAGTATAATTCAGAATTAAAGCATGTTTAATTTACTAAGTAATTCCGCTTTATTGGCTCGGCTGATGGGAATTACTTTTTTACCAATCACCAAAGTGTTTTCTTCGATATCAACAATCTTGTTTATGTTTACGATAAACGACCTATGCACCCTTACAAAAGGATGACCTAGTTTTACTTCTAAATATTTCATCGTGGCATGAATAGTTAAGGTCTGATTATCAGTAGTTATTCTTACATAATCTCCTATATTTTCTAAATAACTAATTTCTGAGTAATTTAATTTAATAAATTTCCCATCGGCTTTTACGAAAATGCTGTCGCTTTTTGAATTTGAACTATTTAAAACTTTAAATTTTTTTACAACTTTTTCTACCGCCTCTTTGAACCTAGAAACTGAAATGGGTTTTTGAATAAAATCCGAAACTTGGTGTTGAAAAGCCTCAAAGGCATAGTTAATCGAACTAGTTGTCATGATTACATAGGGAACCGATATAATATTTTTTAACAAATCAAAACCAGTCAATTGAGGCATTTCTACATCCAGCCAAACTAAATCTACTTGCTCATTCTGCAAAAATAGAAGTGCCTCCTCGGGATTTTCAAAAACAGCTTGAACATTTAACATTTCATGTTGCTCACAAAGCTTTTGCAATAATGAACCAGAAAAAGGATCATCATCAACAATAATACAAGATAATTTCATTCAATCTCTTTAATTAAAGAAGGTTTATAAGATACAGAATAATTTTTTTCGACAATAAAGCTAAATTAATTTCACAAATATAAATTTATAATATCTCAACCCCAAGCTTTGTTTCTATAGTAGTTAAAATATAAAAAGTCCAAGTCATTGGAACTTGGACTTTGGTTAAATCTAATAAAAAATATGGGCATTATTGAAAGTATTCAATTTTTATTCTTCCTTAGAAATAAAACCCAACAATTTAGAAAATAGATTCAAGAGCGGTTTACATTATTATTCTGATACTACTCCAAACTGCCTTTATAAATTTTAAATGTATAATATTTCTGAAGAAAATAATTGATAATAAGCATAATAATAGTGGACATAAAATAAGCAAACTCTGGTCTAATATAAATAAAAAGGATAAGACCCTTAGTGATGAAATAATCTGAGAATTGCCCTTGAAAAGCTACTAAAAAATACCTCTTAAACTGCTTTTTTACTTGTTTAGACGCACGACTGGCCTCCGAAAAGGCGAAATTTTTATTCATCCAAAATCCCGAAAGTACAGTAATCAAAAAAGAAAGTACCGTGGCTATTTCTACAGATAAAAATGCTGTGCTAACAGAAAACATACTTATTTTGAAAAACAAAAGAAACAAACCAATATTAAGAAAAGTATTCACGGCCCCGGTAGCCAAATAAGCATACGCCGAAAAAGGCAATACTTTGCTAAAAATAGGATAAAAGCCTTTAAGCAAAAACAGTATCAAGCTCTTTTTCATAAGTGTGTATTAGATTTAAATGTAAAAGCCTTTGAGCATGCTGGATATATCTATTTGCAAGATCTGCCATGGGTAGGCCTTTGGCAGCAGCAAAGTTTTGATTTTCTATCATTCTTCTTTCAGATGGATTGTCTATCAGCTGGCCGATGATTTTCGCCATACTTTCTGCGTTTTCGGTTTCGAAATAGGCTCCTGCATAGCCTTCTTCGTCAACTACACGCTCTAAATCATCGATTTTTGGCAATATGCAGGCTCTGGCATAACTACCCGCCTGATGCAAAATGCCTGAACTGCCAGTAGTTGTGGTGTATGGAAAGATAATAAAAGTACTTTCTTGAAAAACCTCAGCTACTTTTTCCTCAGGTATATATCCAAGAAATTGGAGATTTCGCATCTGCGCATTATTAACCTTAACACTCTCCAAATAACCCTTTACATTGGGATTGTCAGTGCCTGCTACTGTAGCAAAAAAATCTAAGTGAGGATACTTTTTTTCCAAAATTTTAGTGGCTTCTATCATAACTTCCACCTTTTTATACGTGCCAAATTTGCCAAAAGCCATCAAGTTTATTTTTTTTAAATTTTCCGGCAGATGTACTCGCTCGGGCAATTCGAAATTTCCGTGAGGAAGCAATACCACATTATTGGCTTTGTATTTTTCTTTAACAATAGATACATATTGAGAAATAGTTAACCCAACTACGTTGGCTTTTAGGATAAATTTAGTCAACTGAGTACCTATCCATAAATAGAGATCTGTTTTCCACTTGCTTTGTGACATGCCTATGGTTTCTAATTTTACGGTTTCGGTAATGTTATGCAGCAAAACAATAGAAGGAATGCCGCAAAGTTTCGCTAACCATGGCGTTAAAAGACCTAAAGCTGCAGCAATTTTTCCTTCTCCAAAAGTCATAAACTGCAAATTTAGAATCACCACATCTGCTTTTATTGACCTTAATTGAGTTATAATATTATATGCGGATGTAATTCTGTCGAAATGCCAACAAGGGAGAATTTCGACACCGTCCAAGGCGTATTGAGCATAAGCTAAATTGTCTTCAAGATGATTGGTTAACACATAAATTTTTTCAATTTCTGGCTTGCCTAAAAATCCTTTAATTAAATGATAACCGTATTCATTTAAGGTGACTTTACTCGGAGGAAACGGGGAGACAAATGCTAATTTCATTTTATTTTCATTAATGTTATAGCTTTTGTTATACTAACAATATGCCAGAATTATAAAT
>DAIQBE010000537.1:0-2928 GCA_036781325.1 Leadbetterella sp.
ATTGTTCGGCAAGAGATTTTCAAAAATGGGAATATGTGCCCTTAGGCCCATTTCTTTCCAAGAATTTCTTTTCCTCGGTTTCACCTTGGATTGTTTGCTTAGAAGCTTTAGAGCCATTTCGAGAAGATGCAGAGGTGCAAAATCCGGAAGTTCTACCCTATTTAAAAGAAAAAAAGAGAAGAAATTTTAACATTATTCTAGAGGTTTATTTAGAAACCAAGGAGGGAATAAAAACCTTAATTTCAGACTCTAATTTTAAAAATATGTATTGGACAGTTGCTCAGCAAATTGCTCATCATACCGTTGGAGGCTGTAATCTTAACATTGGAGATCTTATGGCGTCTGGAACCATTTCAGGAGAAGAGGAAAGCAGTTATGGATCACTTTTGGAAATTACAAAAGGAGGTAAATCTCGAATTAAATTAGCAGATGGAACAGAACGCTCTTTTATTGAAGATGGAGATACAATTTCAATTAAAGGCTATGCACTGAAAAATGGCATTAAAGTAGGTTTTGGAGAAGTAAGAAATACAGTTTTACCTAGCAAATGAAAAGTATGATTTCGATTGATCCCAAAAAAGTTTCTCTTTCTGATTTCCAAGGCTATCTTCAAAGTGCTGTGGCACCTAGACCAATAGCTTTTGCTAGTACAATAGACTCGCAAGGAAATGTAAATCTTAGCCCTTTTAGCTTTTTTAATGTGTTTGGCACTAATCCACCTACCTTGATTTTTGCCCCAAACAGACGCGTTAAAGATGCTACCCAAAAGCACACTTATCTAAACATTATAGAAACGCATGAAGTTGTCATTCATATCGTAGATTTTGCAATGTCAGAACAAATGTCTCTTTCTAGTTGCGAATTTGCCAAAGGCGTTAATGAGTTTGTAAAAGTAGGCTTTACTCCATGTTCTTCAATAAAAGTCAAACCCCCAAGAATTGCTGAGGCAAAAGCGGCATTTGAGTGTGAAGTTAAGCAAGTAATAGAAATGGGAGAAAACGGAGGGGCTGCCAATCTAATAATTTGTGAGGTAGTATTGGCTCATTTTTCCGAAGATATTTTAGATGAAAACGGTAAAATAGATCCTTTAAAAACAGATTGGATAGCACGCTCTGGAGGAGATTGGTATGTAAGAGCAAATGAAGATTCTATGTTTAAAATTCCAAAGCCAAACCAAAATATTGGTATTGGAGTAGATGCAATTCCCTCCGAATTTAAGTTTCATTTCTCAGGAAACGAACTTGGCAGGCTTGGAAACATAACTGTGCTTCCGAATACCGAAGAATTAGCAATTTTCAAAAACCAAAATAAGGATTTGGAGTTTAATATCCCTAATGTAAAAAAATACTTAAGTCTAAATGATTTGCAAAATGCTTGGCTAATGCTTTTAAATATTAGATAATGAAACCCCCATTTGAAGTCAACGAAATAACCGCAAAACTTCCGAAACACTTATTGCAATTTGTCAATAATCAAGATTATACTTCGTATTCTGCAATAGATCAAGCGGTTTGGCGACATGTTATGAGAAAAAACATAAGCTATCTACCCAAGGTTGCTCATGAATCATATTTAGAAGGTTTGCAAAAAACGGGCATTTCTTCAGAAGAAATTCCAAGTATGTATGGCATGAATCGTATTCTTAAAGAAATAGGATGGGCCGCTGTGGCTGTGGATGGATTTATTCCAACCGCTGCATTTCTTGAGTTTCAAGCATACAAAGTTTTAGTAATTGCTCAGGATATTCGACAAGTGGATCACATTGCTTATACTCCTGCACCCGATATTATCCATGAGTCTGCAGGGCATGCTCCAATAATTGCCAATCCCGAATATGCTGAATATCTAAGAAGATTTGGGGAGATTGGTTGTCGTGCTATTTCTTCTTCCAGCGATTTTGATTTGTACGAAGCCCTGAGACATCTTTCAATAGTGAAAGAATCTTTTGGTGCTTCGGTAAAAGATATTATGGAAGCCCAAGAAAGGGTTGATTTCCTTCAAAGCCAAACCAAAGAACCTTCTGAAATGGCACGCCTAAGAAATCTACATTGGTGGACGGTGGAATATGGCTTGATTGGAACTTTGGAAAATCCAAAAATATATGGAGCAGGTTTACTTTCTTCTATTGGCGAAAGTGAAAGTTGTTTAAAACCCCAAGTTGAAAAACTATTTTATGATATTAAAGCAGCAGATTATTCCTTTGATTTAACTAGACCTCAGCCCCAATTATTTGTTACACCCGATTTTGCTCATTTGAGTTTTGTTCTAGAACAATACGCCAATCAAATGGCAATTAGAAATGGAGGTACTAAAGGAATAGAGCAGCTGATACAGTCAAATCAGATTGGAACTATAACTTATAACACCGGAATACAAGTTTCTGGAATTTTTAAAAGTGTAATTAAAGACGAATTTCAAAGGCCAATATATTTTAATACGGTAGGTCCAACTGCCCTTTCGTTTCATGAAAAAGAATTGATAGGCCATGGAACAAATTATCATAGCCATGGCTTTGGGTCTGCAATTGGAAAACTAAAAAACAGCAATACCGCAATAGAAAACATGTCGCCTTATGACCTCGAAGCTTATAAAATTAGAGAAGGACATTTTGCTAAATTAGAATTTGAAGGAGGAGTGCAAATTGAAGGAGAAGTGATAACAGGTGTAAGAAACTTGCAGGGTATTATTATTTTAGTTTCTTTTAAGAATTGTACAGTAAAATGCCTAGATTCAGTCTTGTTTAAGCCCGAATGGGGCATTTATGACTTAGCAATTGGTAGCTCCATAATTTCAGCATTTGCAGGACCTGCAGATAATGCATCTTTTGATTTAGTGAGCCAAGTGCCTAAAGAACATACTCCCAAATCGAAAAAAAGCAAAGATGTGCTACTATTAGAAAGTTTGTATGAAGAAATAAGAAATATGCGA
>DAIQBE010000538.1:0-2926 GCA_036781325.1 Leadbetterella sp.
TTAAAAGGTTTTTCCAATTCAAATTATTTATTCTTTGGAGCATCAATGCTGGATGTGTTTTTTTGTATATTTTACAATAATCCATTCTTCCGTAATCGAAATTAATATCAAACGAGTCTTTTTTTGTTTTCAAATTATAGTTTTGATTCGCTTGATTTTCTTTCTTTTTCATTATTTGAGGGGGACGCACCCACCCATAATGGAAAATATCCACTTCTATATTCACGCAATTAAGTTTTCGGGTTTTGTCTGTTCTAAAGTAATCATTTCCTTTAAAATCTGGAATCCATCTAAAAGATTGTGCATCTTTCCATGAATGTATTTCGGGTAAATTTCGAATAATTCGTATCTCTTTTTTATACCAGCAATGATCTGAAAAATAATGTTCGTAATCTCCCCAAAAGTGCAGATAATCAAAAACAAAACCTTCCACTTCAGTTGCATTCAAATATTTATTGCATGCTATTTTTATTCTTTCTTTTTGGGATTCATGAATTAACTCATCGCCTTGTAAATAGAATAACCAGTCTCCAGTACAAGCCTCTTTCGCAATGTCGGTTTGTTGGGCATAAGTTGAGCCATTTGGGAATTCTTTAAAATCCCATATGGTGTTAATAATTTTTAGTTTTGGAGAGTTTATTTTTAATAAAATCTCTAGAGAAGTATCATCTCCATCTCCTTGTCCTAGTGCAACCACAAATTCATCAACTAAATCTAAAATTGATAAAATGGACTCTTCAATTGGATAAAAGAGTTTATTTGCGTTTTTTAAAAAAGTAAAACCACTGATTTTCATCTAAAGCTAATTTGTAGTAATTTTTAAAGTTAATTTTTTATGCTTATTACTATTAAATATTAAGAGCATTAATAAATATAATAGAAAATTAATGGGATTTCAAAAAACGTTGCTACATTTGAAAAAAAATATTTATGCTAAAATCATCCCTTTTTTTAATTCTAATTGTCTGTTTCGGTTTTATTTCTTTTGCTCAAAACATACAAAAACTTCCAGAATTTAAACTTTCAGGCAAAGAAGTGGAATCCCACATTCGATTTTTAGCTTCTGATGAAATGCTAGGAAGGAGGACTGGAGAAGTAACAAATAATGTGGCCGCAAGATATATTGCTGAGCAGTTTAGACTAGCTGGATTGAGCCCAGTGGAAGGGCAAAAAGATTTTTTGCAAAAGGTTCCTTTAGAATATTCAAAACCAAATAAAGTAGGACATATCGTAGTGTCTGGAGATTCTTTAAAATGGACGAAAGATTTTATGATGCTAAGTGGAAATGCAACAAAATTAGAGAATGTTCCGGTGGTGTTTTTGGGATATGGTTGGATAGATGAAACGCAAAATGACTATAAAGGTATAGATGTAAAAGGTAAAGTTGTTATATGTCAATTTGGAATACCTAACAATAATGAGCCTTTTCAAAATATTACTGGGTCTACAAAAAAAATAAAATTTGCTGCAGATAATGGTGCCTTGGCCTTAATTCAGATTTATAATTTAAGCTATCCTTTTGCCACTATAATAAATTTTTTAGGAGGCGAAAAGCTCGGAGCCTCATCGGGTGTTAATGCTGATATTCCACATCTTTGGGTAAATAATGCACACGCTAAAAAATTCATGAACGAAAATTTAAAGACATTGAACCTAAATGTAGGGGAAGTTAATAAAAAGCCGGTAAATTCCTTCAATGTGGTAGGAGTGATTGAGGGATCAGACCCAATTTTGAAAAAGGAATATGTTGTCCTTTCTGCACATTTTGACCATATAGGCACGGGTAAGAAATACGGGAAAGTGTCTGAATCCGATTCTATTTTTAACGGTACACGTGACAATGCGATTGGAACTGCAAGCATTTTATTGGCCGCAAAAAATTTGGCATTAGAGAAAACGAAACGTTCTGTTCTAGTAATAGCTTACACAGGGGAAGAATTAGGAATGTTGGGAAGTAAATATTATGCCGAAAATCCCTTAGTTCCTTTAAATAAATGCATCTACAATCTAAATACTGATGGGGCAGGTTATAATGATTCCACTAAAGTAACGATAATTGGACTTGACAGAACTGACGCTCAGGGTGAAATAGAAACAGCTTCAAAGGTCTATGGCTTAGTTGCGATAAATGATCCAGTACCTGAGCAAAACCTATTTGATAGATCTGATAATGTGAGTTTGGCAGCGAAAGGTATTCCAGCACCTAATTTTTCGCCAGGGTTAACGGCCTTTGACCAAGAGATAGGTCTTTATTATCACCAAGCCGCTGACAATCCTGATAAAGTAAGTTATACTTATTTGACAAAATTTTGTCAAGCATATATTTATTCTGCAAGACTTATCGCTAATCGAAAAGAAGCACCGAAATGGAAGGTAGGGGATAAATATGAGAAAGCTGCTCAGGCTTTATATGGAAAATAAAATTTATAGAATTTTAAATTGTCACAATTACCTATATTATTAATGATTTTAAAGTTTTGTTTTTAAATATTACTATTGAATACTATTGATTTTCATTTTTCTGGTTTTACATCGATTTTATGAATATAAATATAGGCTATTGGAAATCCAACTCCCAAAATATGTGCAATGGCACTTTTTATTAAGAATAGAGGTTCAATTGGGAAATCTTTTGTTATAGCAATGGGTAAAACACCAAAATTCATAATAAAAAATATTAGTAAACCATATACAAATCCTGTTCTTATCCAATTTGGATTCTGAAATTTAAAATTTGGATACACCCCAAAAAAGGCAAAGCTCCAGATTAAACTAATTATAATATGAAGCATTAATCCTTTAAAAGGCATATTACCTACGTCGCCCAATGCTTCTTTTCCATAAATCCCTCGAGCAATAAATCGGAGGATTCCTTGAAAATCTAAGGAAGAATAAATAAATTTTAGCCCTAAAAAAAATATAATGC
>DAIQBE010000539.1:0-2920 GCA_036781325.1 Leadbetterella sp.
TCTCAAACTCCAATTCCAACTCCAACTCCATCTCCAACTCCAACTCCATCTCCATCTCCAACTCCAACTCCAACTCCAACTCCATCTCCAAATACAACTCCATCTCAAGCTCCAACTCCACCTAGTTTGGTCTTACTGGCCAACCGTGGGTCATTAAAAAATAATTACTGAGTAGTGATTTTGATTATTCCAAAACAAAAATTGAAGAATATCTACTTGATTTTGTTTCAATATTAATAAAATATTGCCCCGAATTTAAGCTTTTTAAATTAATCTGAGTATTGTTTCCAACAAAAAGAATGTTGTCCCAACTTTTCACAATTTTACCATTTAAAGTAACTATCTTAACTTTTCCGTATTCATTGTAACTCGGATGATTAATATGTAGAAATGATTTTGCAGGATTAGGGAAAATCATCCATTTATTTTCCATATTTGTTTCCGTACCTAAAGGGGGTAATACCGTAATTACTTTTTCCTCCTTTGTGCCTATTCCACAAACATTTTGCACCTCTTTAATGACAAATTGAGCATTCACTCTTGGATTAAAGCTCAAAAAACTGAGTTCGGTGTTTATTTCTCTATTGCCTAATTTATCTAAAGCTAATTGTATGGGAAAAGTACCCAAAGCTTTTATTTGAACTTTAACCAGCGTATCAAATGGAATACTTAAAGGAGATAGAATTTCAACATTTGCCCTTTCTTTCACTTCAAAGATAGCACTAAATTCAGCATCAAATTCTTCACTTTTTATAGCAATCCTAAATTTAAATTTACCTAATTTATCTTCTAGTTTTGGAATAATAATTGAAAAATTCGGCCTAGGGCTTTCCCATCTATTTAGCACTAAATTTGAATTTTTATCATTTACTAATTCCAGAATATACGTGTAGGTTTTATTTTGTAGTAAATTTTGAATTGCACCCGTAATTCTTACTGAATCACCCATACAGTAAACTTTCTTTGACTCAATTTGGGCCTTTGTCAAAATTTTTGGTGGATTTATTACGGTGATTTCAAATCTATCTCTTAAATAATTTAAAGAATCAGAAACTGTTACCACAGTAGATTCCTGAAAAATACTGGAAATGTTTTGCTTCCGATCGGCAGTGTGACTCCAACGGTAGGAGCCTGGCCATGAGGCCCTTAAATTAATGGATTGGCCTCTTACAACTTCCAATTTCTGTGTTCTATTCACATCTTTAAACATAGTAAATTGATCAGGGATAGTACCATCTGTAGCCAGCCATTTAAGATCAAGCCTATTATTTTGTACTTTAATCAATACCGAGCCCCCCATTTCGATATTGGAATAAACCATGGCGGGATGAGGCGGAAGTGAAGACCTTGAGGGCAATTCTAGTCTTCCTCCAGAACCTGCAACACAATAAATAGTCCCTTCAGCTTTATTGATAAAAGGAGATTCTTTGGAGTTGTAACCACCTAAAGTTTTTTGAACCACATGGCGTTCATAATTAAAACCTTCTGCCGATTCTAAATGGTTTTTCATTAAATAAGAACGTTCATAAATATGACTATGACCACTCAAAACCAAATCAACATTGTATTTGTCCATTACCGGAACAATAAACCTACGCATGAGCTGAAGTTCTTCTTCCGCATCAGAATCATGAGCCCGCTTAGTGTAAGGAGGGTGATGAAAAATTACAATAGTCCATTTAGATTTATTCTGAGCTAGGTCATCCACAAACCATTTATATTGTTTACTTTCAACATCATATAAAAGTTTGCCGTCTTCCATTCCATAAGAATCTAAAGAAACGATGTGAACAGGACCGTAGTTAATGGAATAATAAGATTTATTATTGGAAGGCAAGCCTCCGGCTTCCCCTAAAACGGGCGGTGATATAAAATCGAAATATACTATGTTTTTGTTAGTCCTTTGAAATGCATCATTTATATAATATTCATGATTTCCAGGTGCTGTAACCAGTGGGGTGTTACTTAAAACGGAAGTTTTATAAAAATCAAAAACATTATTTTGTAAAAGTAATTCTTTGTTATTGCCATATCCCACATCTCCCAACCAAAACCATAAATCTGTATGTGGTGGCCTATTTGCCAAAAACTGCTTATAAACTGCAGTTTGGTTGCCAATATAGGTAGGATTGCTTAAATCACCAAAATCGCCCATTGCCCAAAAATGAACGGGCTCATTTATATCTAAAGATTGGGTTTTATAAAAATAATCACTATTTTTTTCCCAAACTCCTGCGTCATGTCTAACTTCATAATAATAGGTTTTGCCAGGCACTAAATTGGTAAGTTTTATAGAATGATCCAGTTTTTTTGAAGATTCAGAAATTATCCTTTGATCCCCATTTATTCTATCCGAAAAACGAAATAAGGTTTCAGATGGGGTATCTGTCCTCCAACGAATTATTATTCCTGTTGGAGTTGGTTGCTGCAAATAGGGTTTCCTAGAAATAGATTGTGATAGACTTTCAAAAGAAAAAGCAAAAAACAAACTAAAAAATACAATTTTAAAAAAAACTAATTGAAATTTTATCATAAAAGCTGGACTAGGAAAATATTAGGCAAAGATAAAGTACAAAGATTCAAATCCATTTTTTAAAAGAAAAAATATGAATGTGAAGACCACATAAACCATTAAAATAAAATAAACTTTATCTTTTTTCTATTTTAAAATTATATTCTTTTTATAAGTGTCAATTTAAATGAGCAAAAACCAAAATTGTTGCCGAAACTCAAACTGAAAAACTCTTTTGAAAATCTATCTTTTCAGCAGTGAATGGATTTTCTTTACAATCGCAATTTGAAATATATTTTATTTGCCATTGAACAAAATACCTCCTATCAGGTATTCATTGGGCTTTTTTTACACATTATGGTTTAAAATAAAACTTACTGGGCCCTATTTCTGCTTTAACGGAATCAA
>DAIQBE010000540.1:0-2911 GCA_036781325.1 Leadbetterella sp.
AAAAGGAGCCACTCCTGTTGGCATTTCATATATTTTTGTTTGGTCAGAAACTCGCACTTTTACCATAGTATTGTTTCCATTTAAAACCGAATAAAAATACAACTGCCCGTTTTCAATTTTTGGCAAAACTTGGTTAGGTAAAGCAATTGTAGCTGGTAGAACGGATTCAAAAGGAAAGACTTTGATTATTCTTGCTTTTTCCCCATTCCAAAAAGCCTGAAGTACGTACGAATTAGCCTTTTTGCCATTTTCTAAGATAATCTCTTTGCCTCCAGCACCCCAAAAAACAAAAGTAGAATCGTGATGAACTATAGTGCTTATGCCAGAAAATGTGCTCATTACTCCTCTATATTTTACATCAGCATTGAATGCTAACCTATCTATGATTTTTTTTGTTTCTAAATCAAAAAACGCGATGCCAAATCTATCTTCTACCGCCAGGGTTTTATTATCGGCTAATCTTACGGCATCTAAACTGTGGTTTTCAAGCGTACCATCCCCAAACGCTACCGAAACCCCAGCAGGATCTAAAATCCGGTTATATGGCATGATATAGGGAGCTTTTGTGGCAAAAAGGGTGCTATCATCTTTTGAGTTTCGATATTCAGTATTTACATTTTTGCTAAGTGGATTGTTTTTACAAGCTAAAAAAGCCGAAGAAATCACTAAAATCGCAAATAAATAGGAGATACATTTTTTCATCATTAATACAGGGGTTTAAAATACTATTCTTAAAATAGTGAAGCTTCAATTTCTAAATACTACATCCAATGGTCAAAAAAGCCGATCTTCCATAGGCAAAAATGCCAGATCCATGGGTTTTATAGGTTTGATTGGTTAAATTTAACATATTCAAATTAATAGTAATCTTTTTAAAATTATAGGCGGAGCTCAGATTAATCACGGTAAAGCCCGGTGTACCATTTGGCCCAATTCGATTATCATCTTTATCTCCCTGAGCTAATCTTTTTTGAGCTGAAGCCAAAGCTAAAGCGGGTTTCACACTAAATCCTTTTTTTTCAAAAGTAAAACTAAAATTACCAAATAGGGGTGGGATTCTACGCAAGGGTTCGTTTTTAATTAAATCTTGACCAAAGGTATAAGTTAAAAAAGATTCTAAGCGAAAATAATTATTTAAATAGGTTTTTGAGCTCCATTCTATGCCTTTTATGGTGGCTTTGCCCGTGTTTAATTTGGCATATACTTGGTAATTTTCAATCAATACACCCGTTATTTTTTCTCGTGTTATTAAATCCAACAACTGGTTTTGATATACATTTAGTTGATAATTATTCTTTTTTTGATTCAATTTTAAGCCAATTTCTATTTGTCTTGATTTTTCAGGTTTTAGTTGGTTAGATGGAATTTCATAACGAAAGTCTACAATGCCAAGTGTACCCATATCGTCTAAATTGGGCGATCTAAAGGCGGTATTAAAGCTGGCGAAAGCATTCAGCTTATTCCCAATTTTTTGTAAAATGCTCAAATTATAGACCAATGCAGCATTTTTTACCTTACTCGTTCCTAGTTTTTCATCTGGAATCTCCATGTGTATGGTATTCCATCGCAAACCTGCATTTAAAAGGGTAGCATTCAGTCTAAACTGGTGCATACTAAAAATGGCCTGATTAAGGTAGCTAGATTTGTTGGGATATAAACCTCTTTTTGAAATTTTTTGGTCATTTGTGATATCTTCTCTCAGGCTGTTTACAAGGTCAGAATATACTTCAATGCCAGAACTAGCATTCCAAAAATCTGAAAATTTAGAAATGTTTACTAAACTTATTCCTTTAGTTTTAATGGCATCTTTTTCTATTCTTAACGTATTGGAAGCGTTCTTTTGGAGTGCCCTTTCTTCAGGATTGTACTGGTAGCTTAAGCTTAATTCTTGTTCTGAGAAGGTCCTGTTTTCAGATTTATTTTTTAACTTCAAATAGCTCAGATTTCGGATTTGAGAAGAAACTTGATTTATGGCAAAATTTTCTAAAACAATTTTATGATAAATCGGGACGTCTGATTGTTTTAAAGATTGATGAGCAACTGTTACACTAGAATTATTATTTATTTTCCAAATTGCTTTTCCTTCAAAAGCCTTTTCATTATAACCTGACGGTGATTGAATCCCATTTCCTCCTAACAAGTCACCAAAGTTTTTTAAGGAACTGGAAAGCACCATTCCAAAGTTTTTGTTACTAAAGTTCAAAATACCATTGACACTTTTTTCCATATTATGTGAACCCAGTCTCGTATTAAAAGCGAAACCTTTTCTTTTGTCAAAATCAGGACTAATGCTTTGTATTTGTATTAAGCCTCCTATAGCATCAGATCCATATTGAACAGAGCCAGTCCCAGACAGGACTTCAATACTTTCTACCATATTGGCATTTATGGTATTTAAATATTGATTAGGGCCGTACCTAAATGTACTGTTATTGAGTCTAATTCCGTCTATCAAAAGTAAGGTTTGATTGCCTGTAAGACCTCTTAAAAATACAGAGCCTCCGCCATGATTGGTTTTTTGTAAGAAAAAATTTCCGTTGCCATCAAAAAACTCAGGAAGCGATCGTGAGTTGGAATTCTTAATTTCTTTTTTTGAAATACTAGTAATTCTTGCAGTGGTTTCGGAGTTTTTCAATACAGACCTAAAAGCAATTATATTTATTTCTTCTAAAGTTTTCACTTTGGTGGTGTCATTTCCAAAACTTTGAAAAGATATAAATATGATTAAGAATAGAAACCCTACTTTCATATAAAACGTAATTTTATGATCAAACAAAATTACATTTAAAATTAGAATTCAGTATTATGGGAATATTATTATTATAGAAGGTCCATTAAATAAGAAAAATGGAGAATGTTTTCAATTGGAAATAATTAATTTACTTTCTTGTAAAGCCAATAGCATAAGTCT
>DAIQBE010000541.1:0-2908 GCA_036781325.1 Leadbetterella sp.
AAACCAAAACGAGGAAAGTCTTTTAAAAACTGTAGATAAATTTAAATTATTGCTTCTAGATCCGGTTAGAAAAGACCTGGACCAATTATGTCATGCAAATCTAACATATGGCCACTCCAATGGAAAAATAGAAAACAAAACTGAATTTATTGATGCTTATGTAAGTGGAAATTCTGACTTTATTAAAATTGAATTTTCAGACATAAAAACTTTTATTACTGGCAAAACCGCAATAGTTAGACATACCCTTGAAGCTGAAACCAAAGATGGCGATAAACCAATAAGTAATTTAAAAATTAAAGTTATGCTCGTCTTTCAGCAAGAAAAATCTGGCTGGAAATTACTAGGAAGACAAGCAGTTAGAATATAAAATTATTTCTATTAAAATAATTGCTTTTTGAAAATTTAGAATATTTATAAATTTAGAAACGAAGTTATTTAAAGTATTTTCCAAAATTTATAAATATTTGGTCAAAAAAGTATTAGAATTTAAAATTAAGTTAGAATTTTAATAAACTATATCTGCTTAGATTTGAGGATAGTTTTGAAAAATGAAATCCTTTTTTGTTTTATCAAAAAAATAGATGTAATAGCTAAATAATGAATAATAAAGTTTTAAAAGTACACCCTGCTGATAATGTTATTGTTGCCTTAATTGACTTAAAGAAAAACGAAGAGGTTTGGTACGAAAACAAGCAATTTGTAATTCAAAAAGACATTGCGGCGAAACACAAATTCGCGGAAAAAGACTTTTCAGTAGGAGATGAAATAATAATGTATGGAGTTTTAGTTGGAAAAGCACAAAGCCCTATAGCAAAAGGGGAATGGATAACAACATTTAATGTAAAACATGCCTCAAGCGAATATAATCTTGGTCAAAGAAATCTTGATTGGCAAATTCCAGATATAAAAGAATATGAAAACCAATCGTTTATGGGTTTTCATAGAAAAGATGGTTCCGTAGGCACAGCTAACTATTGGATAGTACTGCCAATGGTATTTTGTGAGAATCGAAATCTAGATATCATGAAGTCAGCATTGGTTGATGAGTTGGGTTATGGAATTAAACAAAAATACAAATCACAAACCCTTAAATTAATTGAACTATATAAAGCTGGCAAAACAATAGAAGAATTATTAAACTCCGATATTGAAATTTCGAATACAGAAAATAAATCACAGTTATTTCAAAATGTAGACGGCGTTAAATTTTTAAATCACGATATGGGATGTGGAGGCACACGTCAAGATGCGCAAGCGTTGTGTGGACTTTTAGCAGGCTATATTACCCACCCAAATGTAGCAGGAGCAACCGTTCTTAGCTTAGGTTGCCAAAATGCCCAATATGAAATGTTACAAGAAGAAATAGAGAAAAGAGGAGGCTTGTACGACAAACCTGTATTCTTCTTAGAACAACAACAAATCGGTACAGAAGAGGCATTAATTAAACAAGCAATTAAACAAACATTTGGAGGTTTAATTTTAGCAAACACATTTGTCAGAGAACCTGCTCCATTAAGTAAATTGATTATTGGTTTAGAATGTGGTGGGTCAGATGGGTTTTCAGGAATTTCAGCAAACCCTGCTATTGGATATACCTCCGACATGTTAGTTGCTTTAGGTGGCACAGTTATTTTATCAGAATTTCCTGAGCTTTGTGGAGTAGAACAAGAATTAAGCGATCGTTGTGTTGATGTAGAAAAAGCCGAAAAATTCATCCATTTAATGCGAAGATATAATTCTAAAGCAATTGAAGCTGGTTCCGGATTTGATATGAATCCTTCTCCTGGAAATATTAAAGATGGATTAATTACTGATGCTATAAAATCAGCAGGTGCGGCAAAGAAAGGAGGCACCTCGCCTGTTACCGATGTGCTGGATTATCCAGAAAAAGTTACAAAAAAAGGATTAAATCTGTTATGTACTCCTGGCAACGATGTGGAATCAACAACTGCTGAGGTAGGCTCAGGAGCAACAATTGTACTTTTCACCACAGGATTAGGCACTCCAACTGGAAATCCTATTGCTCCAGTAATCAAAATAGCAAGCAATACAAGATTGGCTGAAAAGATGGCCGATATTATAGACATAAATACCGGTTTAATAACAGAAGGAAAAGAAACAATACAAGAAACAGGAAAAAGAATATTAGATTTTGTGATAGCCGCTGCAAGTGGAAAACAAGAAGTAAAATCAATATCAAATGGCCAAGATGATTTTATTGCTTGGAAAAGAGGTGTAAGTTTATAAATTAAAATTAAACAAAAAGCGATAAATAATTATTTGTAAAAATATGGTCAAGGCATTTTTAGATTCAGATTTTTTATTACAAACCAAAACAGCACAAATTTTATATCATGATTATGCATCAAAAATGCCAATAATCGATTATCATAATCATTTACCTCCAGATCAGATTCTCAATGATATAAACTTTAATAATCTTACCCACGCTTGGCTTGCTGGCGATCATTATAAATGGAGAGCAATGAGGGCAAACGGCATAAATGAAGGCTATTGTACCGGGGAAAAATCAGATTTTGAAAAATTTGAAAAATGGGCAGAAACTGTTCCATTTACCATGCGAAACCCTTTATATCACTGGTCCCATTTAGAATTGCAAAGATATTTTGGAGTTCATGAACTATTAAATGAGAAAACCGCTAAAAAAATATATGAGGAATGCACTGAAAAACTAGGTTCTTCCACTCATTCGGTTAGAAATCTATTAAAAATGATGGATGTAAAAACCGTTTGTACTACCGATGATCCACTCGATACATTGGAACATCACATCGCATACAATAAGGAATTAGTCAATAAACCAGAAGGCTCAGAAGTAAAAATGCTTCCAGCCTTTCGACCAGATAAATTCATTTTAATCGATAACCCAAATTTCTCTACCTAT
>DAIQBE010000542.1:0-2890 GCA_036781325.1 Leadbetterella sp.
CTCAAATAAAATTTCTTTTCTTTATTTACCACCGAATCTGGAAACTTTGTAATTTGGTCGTCTACACCTCCCATTATCGGTAGCACGTCAATGATTACATTCCACTCTTTGGGAATTCGTAATTCCAAACCGCCCATTAAAATAAAAACATTCATGGCAGATTTTTCAGCCAAATCAGCTTCAGTTAAATCTATTTGGGCACCACCCATTATACAATTGACTTGCCCGCCCTCAAAGCTTTTAGAAAATATTTTTTTCTGTGTACCTGCCATAATATTAGACTCATTTATGAATTCTATATCAGTTCCATCCGCTTTTTTTACTCTTTTAGGCATATCAAATTTTGGGTTAAAATATTTATAAATTATTAAGCCTCCAAGGCCTACAAAAAGTAATGGCCAAAGTTTAAAATAGATTTGCCTTTCTGAGGAAGTCAGGAAATCAGGCACATAAAAAACTACAGCAATAGAAGTAGCAATGATACCTTCCATATATTTGCCCTTCAAAAGCGCATTGATGCCAATAATTAGTGGAATTAATCTCCAACTAATAATATCGACAGGAAATTTGAAATTAAATAATCCAAAATTGCGGAGTAAGAAGATTATTCCAGCAGAGACAAAAAGGATAGCCCAGAAGAAAACAGAATTTTTGTTATCGGTATTCATTTTATGTTTTTTTCTTCAAAACTAATACAATCAGATATACAAAGTAAACAGCAATTCGTCGAGGCCTTATATATTTACCGATTAGATGCAGAATTTTACCGATGAATGGCTAGTGTTTAGAATGGTTTTGCTTTAAAATATTTTCTACATTCCTTAATAACGAAAAAACATAGGTTATAAAAAATTTAGAATTAAGCACATAGATTATTAAATGGGTTCCTAAAATGCTACTATCTATTTAAATTTAGGGACATTGTTTTTCACCATTTTAAAACCATTCACATTTAAATTTTAGCCTTTGGTCTAAAAAAAACAAAATTTATTTTTTTTTGTTATAGTTTTGGCCCTATTTATAAAAATTAATATAAATATTATTACCATTAACTAAACTATTTAAAAATGCAATTGAAAAAATTACTCTTTTATTCCTGCGTATTTCTTTGTTTAAGTACGGGATTATCAGCTCAAAAGAAAAAGCCAGAAGAAACCAAACCAGTACCTGCCGCCGAGCCCGTAAAAAAGCCAGAGGCAGCTGTGATAAAAAAAGCCGAATCCCCTAAAAAAGGACCAAAGCCCTACAAAGAAATAATTGATAGCACTGCTATAAGTCAGAAAGGTTTGGTAACTGTTCATAAAATGGACGACAAATATCTGTTCGAAATTCCAGATTCACTTTTTGGCAGAGACATTATGGCAATCACAAGATATTCTAAAACCGCCGCTGGTGGTGGAATTTTTGGGGGAGAAGAAATAAATAGACAAGTAGTAAAGTGGGAAAAAGGACCTAATAACAATATTTTTTTACGATCTATTACCACCATATTAATGTCGCCTGATAGCACAAAACCAATGGCTCAGGCAGTTAAAAATTCTAGTGCAGATCCAATAATTGCTAATTTTGAAATTAAAGCGATAAAGAAAGATAGTACAGGAAAAAAAGCTTTAGCTTATGTAATTGATGTAACGGCTACTTTTGATGCAGATGTTCAAACATTTTCTCTTGGGCCCATTGATAAGCAAAGATTAAATATCATTTCACTGCAAAAAGATAGATCTTTTATCCAAAAAATTAGTTCTTACCCCATAAACACGGAAATAAGAACCGTTAAAACCTTTTCTACAACTCCACCTCGTATTTCTTTTACTCCAGTCCCCCAAATTGGAGTTAATTTGCCTGCTGGTTTAGATGCAGGCGTAGTAACTATGGAATTTAACACTTCCATGATTTTATTACCAAAAACACCAATGAGAAAACGTATTTTTGATGCTCGCGTTGGATATTTTGCAAACCAATTCGATGTTTTTGAAGAAGAATCGCAAAAAGCTGATACCGATGTTTTTGCCGTTCGATGGAGATTAGAGCCTAAATCAAAGGAAGATGCTGAAAAGCAAAAAAGAGGAGAACTGATAGAACCTAAAAAACCAATTGTTTATTATATCGATCCAGCAACTCCAGAAAAGTGGAAAAAATACATCAAGGCTGGTATTGACGATTGGATTCCAGCGTATGAAAATGCGGGTTGGAAAAATGCCATTAGAGGAGAATACTGGCCAGCGAATGATTCTACCATGAGTTTAGAAGATGCTCGTTTTTCAGTAGTAAGATATTTCGCGGCAGATATACAAAATGCCTATGGGCCAAATGTTCATGACCCAAGAAGCGGAGAAATTATCGAAAGCCATATCGGTTGGTATCATAATATTATGAGTCTCTTGAGAAATTGGTATTTAATCCAAACTTCAGCCGCTGACCCAGAGGCAAGAAAGAAAAAATTTGATGATAATTTAATGGGAGAATTGATTCGTTTTGTTTCTTCTCATGAGGTAGGTCATACTTTAGGCTTACGCCACAATATGGGTGCAAGTTCTGCAACGCCGGTTGAAAAATTAAGAGATCCAGAGTTTCAGGCTAAAAATGGGCATACTTCATCTATAATGGATTATGCACGATTTAATTATGTAGCACAGCCTGAAGATGGCGTTAAACACTTTTTCCCTAGGATAGGTGATTATGATAAATGGGCTATTAAATGGGGATATTCTTATTTTGCTGATGCAAAAGACGAGGACGAAGAAAAAAAGATATTGAATACCATGACAAAAGATGCATATAAAAACAGGCGCCTTTGGTTTGGAACTGAAACCAGTCCATATGATCCAAGATATCAAACCGAAGATATTGGCGATAATGCAATGCGAGCTTCTGAGTATGGCATTAAAAA
>DAIQBE010000543.1:0-2884 GCA_036781325.1 Leadbetterella sp.
TTGAAGTTGGAAAACATTCAAAAAGAATGGGCATTCATGTAAACTATGCGCCTGTTGTGGATATTAATAACAACCCCAATAACCCAGTAATTAATTTTCGCTCTTTTGGCGAGGATAAATTAGCGGTAACAAACAAGGCTTTAGCCTATATGCAAGGCATGCAAAGCCAAAATATTATTACCTCTGCGAAGCATTTTCCAGGACATGGAGACACGGGTGTTGATTCCCATTACGACTTGCCTGTAATAACCCATGATTTAGCACATCTAAAAAACAATGAGTTGTTTCCTTATAGTTTTTTAATTAATCATGGACTAAGCGGTGTTATGACCTCTCATTTAAGTGTTCCGGCGCTAGATTCAACCAAAAATCTTGCTGCCACATTTTCAGATAAGATTGTTTCCGATTTGTTAAGAAATCAATTAAAATTTCAAGGATTAACCTTTACTGATGCAATGGACATGCAAGGGGCTGTAAAATATTTCCCTAATGGAGAAGCATTGGTCAAAGCAATATTAGCTGGAAATGATATTTTAGAAACTTTTGAAGATGTTCCCACTGCAATTAATGCCATAAAATCAGCCATTGATTCAAAGGTTTTGCCAATGGCAACTTTAGATGCTACTGTTAGAAAAATATTAAAAGCAAAATCATGGGTTGGCCTTGACAACTATAAACCGGTAGTTTTAGAAAATTTAGTAGAAGATTTAAATACGATTGAATCTGATTTTTTAAATAGAACTTTTGCCGAAAAAACATTGATAACCTTAAAAAACAATACAGCTTTACTTCCAATAAAAGATCTTTCTAAAAGAACAGTAGTAGTATCTATTGACGCCCAAAGCCCTACATCTTTTCAAAATATGGCGGCCAATTATACACAAACAGAAAACGTCCTATTTCCGAAAGATGCTAATGATAGTTTGATAAATGTCAGATTAAACAGTATTGGTAATCCAGAAAATTTAATAATTGGGGTGCATTTACAAAATGTAAGACCAGGGGCTGTTTATGGACTAACTTCAACCAACCAAAAGATCATTTCCGAACTTCTAAAAAAGCCAAATGCAATATTTGTGCTCTTTGGAAATCCTTATGTATTAGGAAAAATGGAAGGTATTGAAAATGCTAACGCTCTTATATTGGCAAATCAATTAACAAAATATGCTGAAGAAGCGGCCGCTCAAGCTATTTTTGGAGCTATAGAAATAAACGGCAGATTACCCGTTTCTGTAAATCAAAATTTCAAATTAAATGATGGGGAGTTAGTTTCCTCCCTTGGAAGACTTTCTTATGGAATTCCTGAAATGGTAGGAATTGATAGTAAAATCTTTAATGCTAGAATAGATTCGGTAATAAACGGCGGATTAAACCAGAAAGCCTATCCAGGTGCGGTAATGCAAGTTGCAAAAAATGGAAAAGTAATCTATCAAAAAGCATTTGGGTTTCATACTTTCGAACAAGATACCGAAAATCAAAAGAAAATAACCGCAAAGAGAAATTTTGAAACAGGAAATAAATCGGATGTAATGGACAATCCTAGAACCAATTATGACGAAGGTTTTTTGAAAAAAAACTCATCTGAATCATTCATTAAAGGAGAAACTCAGATAAACGATTTATTCGACTTTGCTTCCATCACCAAAACTAGTACATCAGCATTGGCTGTTATGCAAATGATGAGTAAAGGTCTTTTTGACCTAGATAAGACATTTGGAGATTATTATCCTGAATTTAAAGGCAGTAATAAAGAAAACTTAAAATTTAGAGATATGCTCACGCATAAATCAGGATTAAAAGCTTGGATACCATTTTGGATGGATTGTATAGATAGTGTGGCCACACTTCAAAAGGCAGTTTCTTTAAACCCTTCTCTTGAAAATCTATTTATTAAGACATATAAAAAGCAAAATTTCTTTCAAAAATTGTTCAAAAAAGCTCCAAAATATTCTATAGCATATAGCGAAAGCTTAAAGAAAAATAAAGAAATATGGTTGAAATGTCTTAATTCAAAAACAATAACATGGAAACCAGACATTTTTTCTAATAAAAAAAGTGAAAAATTCAGTGTAGAGGTGGCAGATACTTTGTTTATGAATAAAGATTACAAAAGCTTTATTATGAATCAAATAAAAGATTCGCCCGTAAATCCAAAGCAAGGATACGTGTATAGCGATTTACATTATTATACCTATCCCCAGTTTGTTCCTGCAATTGTAGGCAAAGGTTGGGAAGAATATTTAAAAGAAACCTATCAAGCCTTAGGAGCGCATACGCTAACCTACAACCCAAGAAGGTTTTCTGGTTTGGAAAAGATAGTTCCAACCGAAATAGACACCTTATTTAGAAAAACTCTTATCCACGGAAGAGTTCATGATGAAGGTGCTGGCATGTTAGAGGGTGTTTCAGGACATGCTGGCTTATTTGGGAGTGCCAACGATTTAACAAAACTCATGCAAATGTATTTGCAAAAAGGTAGCTTTGGTGCCCAACAATTTATTAAACCCGAAGTAATTGAAGAGTGTACCAGCTATCAATTTCCTTATGAAGGGAATAGACGTGCAATCGCTTTTGACAAGTTAGATTTTAATAAAACCATAGCCAATGGCCCCCAATTATCATCTGAAAAGAGTTATGGACATTCTGGCTACACAGGCACCTTTACTTGGGTAGATCCTACCTATAATTTAGTTTATGTGTTTCTTTCCAATAGAGTTTATCCAACCCGAGACAATTTAAAAATCAGTACTATGAATATCCGTACGGAGCTTGGCAATCAGATTATTAAATCAATTTTGAAAAAATAGGGGCTCAATATTTAAATTCAACCGGCATATTGGCATAACTTTTGAATTTTAGTTTTGTAAAAACTAAAGTATAATAA
>DAIQBE010000544.1:0-2879 GCA_036781325.1 Leadbetterella sp.
TTTGAAGAAATTCAAAAAGTTTTGAGTAAGATTGATTCAACAATTTATAAAAAAGGAGAAATAACCAAAATCTATGGCGGTTTTGAGCCTAGGGTAGGATTGAGATACTCACCAAAATCAAACCTTGCATTGAAGTTTGGATATAATTTAATGCGTCAATATTTACAAATTGTATCAAATACCACCACTCCAATTCCCACCTCTAGATGGAAAACTAGCGACCAAAACATAGCACCACAGATAAGTAATTTAATAACTTTTGGAGGCTATCAAACCTTAGAAAATAATATTTACGAGATCAGTGCGGAGGTTTATTATAGAGATTCTAAAAACATTATTGATTATAAACCCGGAGCAGATTTTTTATTACAAAAGTTCCCAGAGACACAGTTAGTTCAAGGCAAAAGCAAATCTTATGGCTTGGAATTAATGCTATCTAAGAAAAAAGGAGTGTTTAGTGGTTGGACAAATTACACCTACGCACGAACCTTGAATAGAGTGTATGCCTCCACTAATTTCTTAGATTTGGTTAACAATGGAGATTGGTACAATGCAAATTTTGATAGACCACACAATTTTAATACTTCTTTAGATTTTACTGTTGACAAACACAATTCATTTGGTTTTAATTTTGTAATGAGCTCAGGAAGACCCTACTCACAACCTGTAGGTTTTGTAAGTTATCAAAACAACTTTTATCCTTTTTATGACGAGCGTAACAATGAAAGGATTCCTTTTTATCACAGATTTGATTTTTCATGGAATATTTCCAATCCTTCCATGAAGGATCGTTCGTGGAAGGGGAATTGGGCTTTTTCTATTTACAATTTATACGGCAGAAAAAACGCCTACTCCGTCTTTTTCAAATCTGATGCTGGTAGTATTAAAGCATATAAACTACAAATATTTGGTGCTCCCATAGTTTCTTTGGCTTACAATTTTGTTTTTGAAAAATAGGATTGATCATTTTTTTGAGAGAACCATTAGCTTGTCGTTGTTTTTTACAAGTAAAAAGGCATCCTTTTGAGCAATTCTAATCTTTAACACTTTTCTCACTTGGCCGTTAATCGGCAAATTTTTAAATGTTGATTTCGAAACATTCAATTTAGAATCGAATGAATAAACACCACCAAATGAAGCATCATACAATCCCATTTGGATATTTGCATCAAATGTGTTAGAAGCAAAAATAAAATCAGATATCCCTTTGAAATTACTAACCAAGACTACATCAAACAAAGGGCTGTACTGCAAAAATTTCGGCAATGCTTTCAATTCGAAATTTCCATTGCCATCATTTATCAAAATAGAGTTTTCAAAATAGTTGGATTCAAAAATGTTGGATTCAGCAATTTTTTTCTTGCCAAAAATATCATCCAAAGAAGCCACCGAAAAATCTTTTGACATTAAATACTTCTTTTTTACATAAGGCAACTGTCTTTCAATTTCCCTTTTATCTGCAAAAATAACTTCTTTATCATCGACAAAATAAGTTAAGATTTGCTCCACTCTTTCATTGTCATCAAAATCGTTTATATACATTTTTACTGGTTGTTTATCAGTAGCTTTAAGCCTACTGTTTAAGCCCAAATTACCAGCCAAAATATCTAAATCTCCATCCGCGTCTATATCCACGGCATGCACAAAATTCCACCACCCTTTCTTATTTGTAAGATAAGATTTTTTGAATTTTCTATCAAATACTGCTATTCCGTCCCACTCTAAAGCTACTACCAACTCTTCTATTTTATCTGAATTGATATCAATTAATTTAGCATCCTTTACAAAACCTAAAGCTTTAAATTCGGGAGCAAAAACCGCAGTTACATCCTTAAAATTGCCTTTTCCATCATTCTGAAAGAGATAGGAATCGGCTTTTTTCCCGTAGCCAAAAGGAACCGACCTTCCACCTATAAATAAATCTATATGGCCATCTTTATTAAAATCAAAGGGCACGACCACAGAGGCATTTACAAATATATTTATAAAGGAATCGTTAGCTTTTCTGAGGTAGCCTGTTCCGTCATTAAAGTAAACGCGTGGCTTTAACCATTCCGATTTACCGAAAAATTCGTTACCACCACTAGCTACCACCAAATCTAAGTGTGTATCATGATTTAAGTCTACCCACTTGGCATCTATGTCTTCAAATGTACTATCAATTTGAAGAGCCTTTTGGCTTTTTTCATCAAAGCTTCCCTTTTTATTTTGAAGAAAAACTCTTCCTATATAATCTCTAGACGAACCGAGATATAAATCCTCTAGTCCGTCATGGTTAATGTCTGCAACTGCTACTGCCGGACCCTCTCTCGATATTTGATTAGGAATTAAGGCTTCCCTGTCAAATTCATTGAAAGAATTCTCTACGTGACTTACACTCAAATTTACTTCTTTGGCATTATCCTCAAAGTTCACTTGCGTATTTCTTTTCGCTTTAAACTTTTCGAAATCAAAATATTGTAAGCCATTTTTAAAGACAATATTTAACTGGGTTTTTGTGCTATCATAGCCTATTTTCTGATAGGTTTTATTTGGCCAAATTATTAAAATAGAATCGATTTGAGGATTAATACCTAAACCTAATACCATTGGCACTTCTGAAGAAGATTGAAATCCTCTCACAGGAAATTTTTCGAAAGCTTGTATCTTGGTTTTTTCGAATACCAATATTTTGGATCCAATTGCATTCTTGTTTTTTTCCGAACCACGCAGACTAATAGTTAAACTTTTATTTTTCGGAAGAATTTTATTCGTTTGATTTTCATAAACAAAAGCTTTATCATTGATATTATTGGTTACAATATCTAAATCGCCATCATTATCTAGATCAGCATAAATAGCTCCATTAGAATAAGAGTCGGGATTCTTATCAATCCTTT
>DAIQBE010000545.1:0-2878 GCA_036781325.1 Leadbetterella sp.
TAAGTGACCTGTATTCTATATTTTAATGACTAATAATTTTCTAAAAGTCTGACCCTTGAATATGCCCCAAAAAGTTAGATACTATTTGGGGCATTTTTATGGAAAGAACAGTTAAGTATGATTATTCATTTAAGCTAGAATGTGTAGAATTGATTTTAAAGAAACATTATTCAGATTAATATGTATGTTTTAGCTAATGAAAAAAGTATTTGTATTTGCTATTGAGTTTTTTTATGTCTGAAAATAGAATTGATGTATTTTTGTATTTAGAAGATTTATTGCACCTTCAGGCTCATAAACTTCAATATGAGTTTTGTTTATCTGAAGGCTAATTTTAAATTTGTTTTTCATGTTTTTTTATCACCTATTTAGGTGATTTTTTTTGGTGATTTTTTTTGTTTCAGAAGTGTTTTATATTGTATTTCAAATGATTACAATTTGTTTCAGTTGAGGTGTCTACAGTGTAGTATTTTGCAGGCTAAAAAATAGATAAAAAACCGGCATATTGTAACTATATTTGCCCTCTTAAATTATGATGTTTTCAGCTCATTTCTGTGAGTGTGAATTGCGAAGCAGTATAATAAAGTTAACGTTAGTTACTTATAATTGTTTAAAAAATGGATTCTAATACAAAAATAGCTGTAATTGGTTTGGGTTATGTTGGTTTACCATTGGCAAGATTGTTTGCAACCAAACATGCTGTTGTTGGATTTGACATCAATCAATCTAGAGTTAGCTCCTTAAAATTGGGGACTGATACCACATTTGAAGTGGATGACGTTACGTTGCAAAAAGTGTTATTGAAGCAACCAAGTAATGCTATTGGTTTATACTGTACTACTGTTGTTAGTGATATAGCAGATTGTAATTATTATATTGTAACGGTTCCTACACCGGTTGATAAAAATAATCGTCCAGATTTAACACCATTATATAAATCCAGTGAAACTGTAGGTTCAGTTTTAAAAAAAGGAGATATCGTTATTTATGAATCTACCGTTTATCCGGGAGTAACTGAGGAAGAATGTGTGCCTGTTTTAGAGCGTATTTCTGGATTGAAATTTAATGTAGATTTTTTTGCAGGTTATTCTCCTGAAAGAATTAATCCGGGAGACAAAGAACATACAGTTGAGAAGATTTTAAAAATCACTTCAGGTTCCACCTTAGAGATTGGTCAAAAAGTAAATGAATTATATAAGTCCGTTATTACTGCAGGGACACATTTGGCACCTTCTATCAAGGTTGCTGAAGCTGCTAAAGTAATCGAAAACTCTCAGCGAGACATCAATATTGCTTTTGTAAATGAGTTGGCAAAAATATTCAATTTGATGAATATAGATACGCAAGCCGTTTTAGAAGCAGCGAGAACCAAATGGAATTTTCTACCTTTTAAACCTGGTTTAGTTGGAGGTCATTGTATAGGGGTAGATCCTTATTACCTGGCTCAACGAGCACAAGAATTTGGCTATCACCCTGAAATTATTTTAGCCGGAAGGCGATTGAATGACAGTATGGGCGAATATGTAGCTTCACAAGTAGTGAAGTTGATGATTAAAAAAGGAATTTCGGTTAATGGAGCGACAGTTTTGATGCTAGGAATTACTTTTAAAGAGAACTGCCCTGATGTTCGAAATACGAAAATTGTGGACGTTATTGCAGCTTTAACGGATTACGGAATTACAGTAACAACGTATGATCCTCTTGCTAATCCACTAGAGGTGCAAAAAGAATATAATCTGGTTACGACAAATTTGGTGCCAAAGCAACAATTTGATGCCGTAATTTTAGGGGTAGCCCACCATCAATTTTTGGATTTAGACTTGTCTATATTACAAAACACAACTAGTTTGTTGTATGATGTAAAAGGAGTTTTGGGTGATACAGCTGATGGGCGGTTATAGAATATCAGTAGGGAAAATAATAGAATTAAAATAGCAATACTAAAGCAAAGATTTAAAAGTTCAGCATGGAAAATAAGCCTTCAATTACACATGTTATTCTTACTGGAGGAGTAGGCAGCCGATTGTGGCCTTTGTCCCGTAAAAGTCAACCTAAACAATATTTAGATTTGTTTGATGGTAAATCATTGTTTGAGATGACTGTGGAGCGTAATCGCAATGTTGCAAATAAAATTATGGTAGTAGGTAATATTGATAATTGTCACCTAAGTAGAAAAGTGATGGAAAAATCCAATACTGCCTATATAGACATCATTGAATCAACGCCAAGAAATACAGCTGCCGCAATAGCTTTTGCCGCATTTGCTTCGCATCCGGATGATATTTTAATCGTGACCCCATCAGATCATATTATTGACGAGATGGAAAATTACGAAGCTGCGATACAAGAAGCGGTAGAAAAAGCTTCCAAAGGCTATATTGTAACTTTCGGAATTGTGCCCACAAAGCCAGAAATAGGGTATGGTTATATTGAAAGAAAAGGAGATGACGTGATTTCTTTTCGAGAAAAACCAAACCAAGTAACTGCAAAGGATTTTATTGCCAAAGGAAATTTTTTATGGAACAGTGGTATGTTTTGTTTTAAAGCGGGTGTATTTTTAGATGAACTACAATCCTTTCAGCCAGATGTATATGAAAAGTCTAAAATTGCATGGGCTAGTAATAACAATGGTACTTTAGATTTACAATTGTCTCTTGAAATTCCTTCTATCAGTATTGATTATGCAGTTATGGAAAGAAGTAAAAAAATAAAAGTAGTACCCTCCACATTCATTTGGTCTGATTTAGGGTCTTTTGAGTCCGTTTATGAGTATCTGGTTTCTACAGGTCATTCTGTTGATAAAAATGGAAACATGGTTATTGGGACTGATAATTATACCGCTTTTGTGGGATTGAAAAACACCATTTTTGTTTACACG
>DAIQBE010000546.1:0-2873 GCA_036781325.1 Leadbetterella sp.
AACAATGCCATTTCACTTATTTCATCTTTTAAACTCAACTCATGTTCTGAGTTTTTTGCTACAAAGCTCTTTTTTAATGTTGCTTCTTCTTGAAATAAATCTTCGGCCTTTACACCCAACTTATCTAACCGTTTTTGAGTAGCAACATTTATTATTGTTCCAAAATTACGAGGAATAAGAATAGGAAATGATATAGAATGATAGTCAAAAATTCCTTTTAATTGCAACCAATAAGTTACTTCAGAAGGACCACCCAGATATGCCAGATTAGGTAAAATGCATTCTTGGTATAAAGGACGAAGAACAACATTTGGACTTAATTTTTCAGGCTCATTTGCTAGTATGTCCTTCATCTCAATAGCAGAAATTATTTTATCAGTATTTAGAACCTTAAAATCGTCTCCTTGTTTTTCTATTCTTTCTCTAAGGTTATTTTCTAAATAAAATAAATTGATATTTCGAGCATTGATCTGAGATTTATATCCTAATTTTTCTAAGCTTACTGTGGTTTCATTTACTATTTTTTCTGATGAATTTTGAAATAAGTCATCTTCCAAAATGGAGGTAAATAATGATTTTAAAGAATGATCATCTCCATCTATACAGACCAATCCTTCACTACCAAAAAGGTCGTGCATATATGACCGAACTGCAGAAGTTAAAGTATTATTTTGACTGTAGGCTTTTTCAAAAATTTCGGGTTTTTCTTTTAAATTTAAAATAATTTCTAACAATTCATTCGGATTCATTCTGCCTACAGCACCTTTTTGCGCTGTTTCCCAAACATGCTTTTGACCAAAAAGATTAAAAGAAGAGATTTCCTCAAAATCATGGTCTTCTGTAGCCATCCAATAGACAGGCAAAAAATTGTAAGCTGGAAATTCCTCTTTAAGTTTTTTTGCAAGATTTATGGTGCTAACTATTTTAAAAACAACATATAATGGTCCAGTAAATATGTTAAGTTGATGCCCAGTAGTTACACAAAATGTATTTTCGTTGAGAAACAAATCTATTTCTGGGGCATCTGGTATTCCTTTATACTGTTTTTTTAAAACCTCTACTAACTTTTCTCTATGACTATAATTCCTTGTTTTTATTTTCTTTTCAAACCCATTTAAATCAGGATATTCACAATAAAAATTGAAAAGCTTTTCATTTTTTGACAAGTAATCTAAAAATAATTTCGAGAAAGAGCCTGTTTGAGCTAAGGGAATTTTTTGGTTGATTTGATGCACCTTTTAACTATTTGGTAAAATCAATTAACAATCATTTATGGTGTTGGGTTTCAAAGGATAAAAATAATTGCCTAAATAAAGTATTTTAATGTAAATTGTTTTTTTTGGGTTTCGTATTAATTAGGGTCAATTTTATAAATGGTCTATTTAGAATTTTTTTATTATTAAAACTAAATCATTACTTTTAATCAATTAATATAATCTTATGAACAAAAACTTTCTACTTTACTTCATTGCTGCTATTGCTGCCACTG
This sequence comes from Leadbetterella sp., assembly GCA_036781325.1. Lineage (GTDB taxonomy): Bacteria > Bacteroidota > Bacteroidia > Cytophagales > Spirosomataceae > Leadbetterella. Next base: position 1,490 of record DAIQBE010000546.1, read on the forward strand.
GAGGATTATTATTTGGATTCGATACGGGTGTTATAAATGTAGCTTTGCCTTCGCTTCGATTACAGTTTTTTCTTAGTCCATCTCAAGAAAGCTTAGTGGTAAGTGCGGTTCTTTTTGGAGCCATGTTTGGCCCTCTTGTTTCTGGGACACTTTCTGATAAATTGGGACGAAAAAAAATAAATATTATTGCTGCCCTTGTTTTTCTTTTAGGTTCTATTCTTACGGCGATGGCAATAAGTGTTTCTTTTCTGATAATAGGTCGATTATTTTTAGGTTTAGCTATTGGAATAGTTTCAGGAACTGTGCCTTTATATTTGGCAGAACTTGCTCCAAAAGAAAAAAGAGGAAGGTTGGTTACATTTTTTCAACTAGCCATAACTATAGGAATTTTGCTGTCTTATTTGGTTGGATACTTTTTTGAAGGAAGCCAAGATGCATGGAGACTAATGTTTTGGGCTGGGTTTGTACCCGCTTTATTATTGTTTTTAGGAATGCTTTTTGTCCCAGAGAGCCCTCGTTGGTTAATCGCCAAAGGAAAAGATGCTGAAGCTTTGGAAGTATTAAATAAACTTCGCACTAGAGATGAGGCAGAAAATGAATTTATAGAAACTAAAAAACTATTGGAAGAAGAGCAAACCTCAGATACCAACTGGAAAGAATTGTTTTCAAAAAGGTTAAGAATTCCACTAATAATTGGAATAGGAATTTTTGGGATACAGCAATTTTCTGGAATAAACGCAATAATATATTTTTCTACCGATATTTTTAAAGAGCTATTTAGTAGTTCCGAAGCTACTTTGGCAACTGTTGGTGTTGGAATAGTAAATACCTTTGCAACTATTTTAGGGATGCAATTTTTGGACAAATGGGGCAGAAAGCCTCTTTTATATACTGGCCTAATTGGTACCGCGTTTTGTTTGGGAACTGTAGGTTTAGCTTTTTTATTTAAAGAAAATTTGCCCGAATCAATGCGACAAGCCATGTTGGTTGGAGGGATTTATACCTACATTATTTTTTTTGCAATTAGCTTAGGGCCATTGGGATGGTTATTGATTTCTGAAATTTACCCTCTAAAAATCAGAGGCTTTGCCTCGAGTATGGGGAGCTTTAATCACTGGTTTTTCGATTTGTTAGTTACCTTCTCATTTCCATTACTAAGAGCTACTTCTTTGGGTCAGAACGGAGGAATATTTGGCATTTATATGGTAGTAGTGTTGTTGGGTTTGTTTTTTGCCAAATTTGTAGTTTTCGAGACCAAAGGCTTGAGTTTAGAGGATATTGAAAAGAAATGGAATTAAATTTTCATTATATTTTTTGGAAGGTGTAGTGCTTATAAGTGCTACACCTTTTTTTCATTTTTTGTTTATAATATGATATGGAAAGG
>DAIQBE010000547.1:0-2872 GCA_036781325.1 Leadbetterella sp.
AGGTATGCGGTTGCTCAACTCAAAAGCGAAGTTGATAGAAGTCAAAAAATCAGCTGTAGCAGTTATTAAAGAAACCCTGGAAACAAAGGGTTTAGACGCCGCATTGAAAGTCTATGATGAATTGAAAAAGGACAAAACGACGTATGAATTTAATGGAAACGCCATTAATACGCTAGGATATACCTACATGGGTCAAGGTAAGATGACAGAAGCCATTGCTGTGTTAAAGATAAACGTAGATGAATTCCCTAAATCGTTCAACGCTTATGATAGCTATGCCGAAGCACTGATGAAAGACGGACAAAAAGAAGCAGCCATTGCCAATTTCAAAAAATCGCTTGAACTCAATCCAAAAAACACCAATGCAGTAGAAATGCTTGCGAAAATGGACGTTTCAGAGCCAACAAAAGCAATGAGCCAATCAGCAACAGATCTGGCTCGAATAGCTGAAATAGATAGAACCTATTGGGCAGAGATATCCAGAACAGTAAAAGAAGGTGATTTCGAGGGCTACTCGGCTACTTGCCACCAAAATGCCATATTAGTTACTACCTCAGGAAAAAATAAGCTATCCTATCCCATGACTGCTGCATTGGCCCGTTGGAAGCAGGGTTTTATGGACACCAAACAAGGAAAGCAACTGGATAAGGTCCAGTTCCGTTTTTCACAAAGAATTGGGGACGAAACCACCGCACACGAAACAGGCATTTTTTATTTCACTTCCCATGATAGCACAGGCAAGCTCATAGCCGAGAGTTATACACACTTAGAAGCATTGCTAGTAAAGCAAGGCGACAAGTGGCTATGTTTGATGGAATACCAAAAAACTAAAGCTACCCGAGAAGAGTGGGATGCTTTGAAGTAATTAAGTGCTTCTTGAATAGTTCAGATGGAAACAGATGAAGCGGCTAAAATAAAAATATTAATTGTCGGATGGAATCAATTGGCATCTTACTAAATGCCCATTTTATCCTAAAATTAAATCCTAATAATGAAAGCTAGTTGATGATAAGTCCTACGGCATTTTTGGAAGCTGGGTTCAATCCGATTTTTTAACTTAAAAATTAAACCATTGAATAAAGAAAAAACAAATCAGCCCATTTATATTAAAGCCATTATTTTCGGTATGGTGTTGCTGTTTATTACCTTACAAATAGGCTTCCACCCCACCTATTTTAAGTATTTTCCTGAATTCAAGAAATTCACTTGGCTGCATCATATTCATGGAGCTTTGATGGCATCTTGGATTATTTTATTAGTAGTACAGCCGATATTGATTCACAAAAAGCATTATGCTACACACCGTTTTTTGGGTAAACTGTCCTATTTTATAGCACCCATGATGATAGTTTCAATGTTTCTTATTTTGCGATTTACTTATCATAAATACATTTCAGGTAGTTCCATTGCTATACAAATGGCAAATCAGGCTTCACTTATAATGCAATTATTTAGTTTTACGGTCTTGTATGCTCTTGCCATTATTTATAGAAAACATACTTTTTATCATCAACGTTTCATGATAGGTACGGCTTTGCTCCTGCTAACACCTACATTAGGCAGAGTATTTTATGCATATTTTGAAGCTGAAATCATGTATGAAATGTACATTAGTATTGGCATTGCAGCCCTATTATGCCTGTATGATTTCCAAAAAAAGATGGACTGGAAACCTTACACTATCGTAACGCTGGTGCTTTGTTTCTTTGTTCTTGTTTATCATTCTCGCTATTCAGTTGCATGGCAAGTATTTGGGAGGTTTGTGGTGAATACATTTTATTAAAAAATCAATAAATAAAATTTTCTCAGCATGAAAAAAATGAATTTTGTTTTTGTTTCAATGCTCTTTTCGATTCATATTTTTGCACAAAATTTACCAAGCAGTTCTGGCAATAATCGAAACACAGCAGAAGATGAGACTGCTGTTAAAGCAGTAGTTGAACAATTTCTGAAGGCCGCTGGCAATAATGATGTAACAGCCATGCGACCGCTTTTCTTACCAAACGCCAACATTGGGTGGCACAGTTTAAAAGAGGAAAAATGGATACCTTCATCTATTACAGCCGAGGCATATTTTGAAAGTATTACGAAAAGGGTAAACCCTACGCCTTATACCGAGCCCGTTTCTAAGTACACGATTCATATTTCGGAAGGTAGATTAGCTTTTGTAAAAGCCGATGCGATTTTGTATAGAGATAGTCAACCGAAAGCTCACAACAAGGATTATTTTGTTCTCATGAAAGATGCCGGTGCTTGGAAATTTTTAAGTGGCTCTTTTACCAGTGTTCCTATAAAATAAATATGGCTCAGATTTAGATGAGGTTTATTGCAGATGACTTTTATTGGATAATGTTCTTTGTATTTTAAGATTTTTTAATCAAAAAAACTATTTATAAAAATGAAAAAAACATTCTTTTTTTTGTTTGCACTAATTTTAACCGCTCCATTTTCTTTCAGTCAAATTGGCACTGAAAGAGTTTTCTTTTCTTCCTATAGACCACAAGGATGGGACATTTGGATTGCGGATGGTCAAACAAGAAAAATTAATCAAGTAACAACACACGAAGCGCTAGATTATAATCCGGTAATCAGCCCTGATGGTAAATGGCTTGTCTTTACCTCGGAGCGATTAGGCAATCCGAAAATTTTTATTAAATCTTTAGAAAATAAAAGTGAAACTCCTCTGTTTATTGACCATGAATCCTCCATGCAGGATCAGGCTGCAATTTCACCAGACGGTAATTGGATTGTATTTACATCCACAAATGAAGGACAATCCGATATTTACAGGCTTCCATTTCAACCCAATCAGGTATTAAATATAAATGAAGCAATAAATCTCACAAAAGATAAAGGTGGCGATTTCAGGCCT
>DAIQBE010000548.1:0-2864 GCA_036781325.1 Leadbetterella sp.
TTTATGCGAGATGTATAAACTTGAAAACAATTCAAAAAATTACTAATTAAAATTATTAAGCATTAAAAAAAGTTTAATCCTATTTAACTCATAACTTGGCAACATAATTTATTGCTTCCAACAATCTATCTAAATCTCTAATAGAAGTATAAACATGTGGTGTAATTCTAACCCCATTCAGTTTTTCCCATTTTGTGGGTGAAGTATGCACTTTAAATTTCTCAAAAAGCTTTGATTCTATGAATCCAGCTTCCATTCCCTCAATTCCAAGATGTGCAATAGCACACGAATGATTGGCATCTAATGGAGTATTTAAATAAACTTTGGGAATACTTACTGCTTCTTTTGCCCAATAATCTTTTAAAAATCGAAGCCTAGTTTCCTTTCTTTCTTCTCCTATTGCCAAATGAAAATTTAATGCATGACCAATTGATTGCTCAATAGAAAAAGGTCTTGTGCCCAAATTTTCGAATTTTCGAATGTTTTCAGATTTCGGATCACCATTAGGAACAAAAGGATAAATGTCCTTAATTTTTTCTTTCTTGATCCATAACATTCCAGAACCTATGGGTGCAGAAAGCCATTTATGTAAACTTGTACCGTAATAATCACAGTTTAAATCTGGAATTTTATATTTTAAATGGGCAAATGAATGAGCTGCGTCTACTAAAACTTCTATTCCTCTCTTTTTTGCTTCTGTGGCAATTTGTTTAACCGGGAATATTTGTCCATTCCAGTTTACAATATGAGTAAGATGTATCACTTTAGTTTTCTGACTTATTTTATCGACATACTTTTGTAAAATCAAATCGTCATCAGCTATTGGCAAATCAATGTCTATATACTTTAAAACAATTCCATCTCTTACTTCTCTTTGTCGCCAAGCATGTAACATGTTTGGATAATCGTATTTCGAAAGGATTACTTCATCTCCTTTCTTTAACTCCATTCCTAAAATTACAGTAACAATCGCTTCAGTTGCATTTCTATTGATAGCTATTTCATCAGCGGAAACACCGGCAAACTTTGCAAGGTTCTCCCGTAAAGGCTCCCTACCTTGATCCATTATTCGCCACATGTAATATGATGGGGCGTCGTTTGCTATTTTGTTATAATGTTCTAAAGCTTCTTGAACAACCTTTGGGGCTGGGCTTACGCCCCCATTATTGAAGTTTAAAATCTGAGGAGAAACCGTATAAGCTTGTTTAATAATCGCCCAATAATCTTCATCCAATTTTATTGAATCTGATGTTGCTAATGGCTTATAGTTTATCAAAGATTCAAAAATTGAAAAAGAAGGAATTTTTAAAAATGGAACAACAGAAAGTCCCATAGCGGAATTCTTAATAAAGGAACGACGATTGGAAATCATATGTAATTAAATTTAAAACCTTTACAATTTAAGAAAAAAACCAAAACTATTCCCTAAAAGGAACAAAAAAATTAGACGTATCAATACTTGAAATTTCTTTTCAAAACCAAAAAACCTAAAAATGAAACACAGCTAATACCCACAAATGTAAAAAGTAAAGTTTGATATCCATAGTTACCAATAATCTGAGTGGAAATAAAAGGAGCCAAGGTTTGTGAAAATGCCCAAGTCATCGCATATAATGCAGAATACTGCCCTTTATTATGAGTTTTAGCCCTATTTATAGTAATAGTATTCATAAACGGCATGGCAAAAATTTCAGAAAGTGATGCAAATAACATGGCAATCATAATCATGCTAAATGAACTAAAACCGATAATAAAAAGGAAATTGATAATAAGCAAAAACACTCCAAAAGCTATTAAATGTAAAATATTGTATTTTCCTTGTATTTTAAAAAGCAATATCATTTCAACAAAAGCCACTATGGCTCCATTGAAAGCCATAATAATGCCTATTTGTTTTGTATTGAAATGTAGTACTTCCTTAAAATACAAATTCATTACTGTAAACATTGGGGAAAAACAAAGTGCATAAAGGGTACTAAAAAATAAAAAGCAAAGAAAAAAGCGGTCTTTAAATGGGGAATCAAGCGATTTGATCACCTTTGAAACTTTAACTTTAACAATTTCAAAATTACCATTTAAGAAAAAATAAACTAATATTGCTGCCAATATATTTGTTATGCCGTCAATCCAAAACAAATAATTATAACTATAAAAAGCTAAGAACCCACCTATTGCAGGGCCAATTGACCACCCTAAATTTATAGCTAAGCGTACTAAAGAAACTGACCTAGTAAAAGTTTCAGGATTAGAATAATGAGAAATAGCCACTTGATTAGCTGGCCTATAGGCTTCACTAAAGGTACTTAAAATAAAAGAAATCGTACATAGAAAATAAAAATTATAGGTAATTCCAATAAAAAAGAAAAGTAATCCTCCGATAAATAAGCTCCAAAATTGAACAAAAAAGTGCCCTTTAAAATCAGATACTTTACCACCTAGCCATGATCCAAATAATGCCCCAGCCCCGAAGATCATCATCACTAAGCCAGCTTTTTCGACACTCATTTGTGCCTTTTGAGTCAAATATAAACTTAAAAATGCTACAACCATAGTGCCGCTTCGGTTAATAAACATTACCACACTTAGTAACCAGATTTCTTTTTTAAGGCCCCCAAATGCGTTTTTATACAGACTAATAATATTTTTCATTCAAATAGATAGAGTCCAATTCTACAAAGTTAAGAATTTATAAAAATTAGATAAATCAAAAATGCGGACTAAGAAGAATTATGTGCTTTTTTTAATTTGGATAATTAATGATATATTGACAAATTAAAAAATATCCCTTTCTATATTATAAATAAAAAATGAAAAAAGGTGTAGCACTTATAAGCACTACACCTTCCAAAAAATATAATGAAAAT
>DAIQBE010000549.1:0-2862 GCA_036781325.1 Leadbetterella sp.
CATGTTGACATGTACCTGTCCTGAATGGGCGGCTTGCATATTCCATGTGCCTTCTTTGTTTCGTTTTGTCTTCAGAACATCTATTGTGGCTTTCATTCTGTGGTCCCTTTCAATTCCAGCATATTGAAAAAAGTCCATAGCTCGGAGAATATCATATTTCCATCTGCACGGATAAGTCAGTTTCAAAAAGTCTTTATTAATAATATGACCTGTTTTATCAGACAAGAATAATTGATGTAGCAAGATAAACTCAATTGAACTTTTTTGAGCGCTGAGAATTTCCTCTTTTCTATACCTATATCCGGCTTTTTGGAATTCTGTAAACCCTTCAAGTACGGATATTGTGGAGTGCAATGAACTGTGTGTAGCTCCGCTTCTTGTTGTCCTGCAATTAAATCCTCCATCCGGCATAATCTCATTAAGAATACTGTCTATAATGGAATGTAACTTCTTTTCAGGTGTTTTAAAATAGGAAGCATAATTCAAAAACATTCCATTTACACATACGTCACTATGCTGCGATGTGGATGGCCCCAATGGAATTCCTCCATCATCTGCCAGGTTATTTTTTAAGACCAGTTCTATGGTCTCTTGAACAATCTCATTGTTTGATGGAAGATTTAAATTGCGAAGGTCAAGTAAAGTGTAATGAGTCGAAATCCATTTGGGCTGATAAAATCTATCTCCCCAATGGCCGTCTGAATTACGTTTTGATAAAATTTTGTTACCCCATCCTTCATTTGCTATTCGGATTTGAAGTTTTTTTTTGTCAGAACCTAACAAATCACGCCAAACTTGATATTGGATTGAGACGTCTCCTTCCAATAACCAGTCTATGATTTGTTGATTGTTCATTTACTTTTTTTGAAATTTAAATTTGAAATAACTATTTACGAGAAGATGTGGTAGGAATTACTGTTTCCATCTTTCAAGATTTGGAATTGACCTTGTAGCCAACCAAGCAAAGAAACCATTCATTCCGTCTTTCTTCATTTCTTGTATGCAAAACTTTTGCATTTTTTTGGCTGTGTCTATTTCAGGGGGAGTTAAAAACACTCCGTTTTCATAGCACATAGAGCAATACTTTTTGCTTATGGAACCGTCTTTTTCTGTCCCTCCGCCTTTTTTATCTTTCTTCAATGGGAAACCGCAACTTTGGCAAAATTTATATTCTTTCATTGTCTTGTATGTTATTAAATGTATTTAAAATTAAAGATAACCAACAGGGCTTTGCTTGGGAGGGGTTTTTAAAACTCATTCGCCTTAACGCATGCCGATATAAATCACTGATGTTGATTTAATTACAAATATACAATAGGTTTCATTCAGCCGAAACAAAACGAGGCCGCCTTTGCGTTACAATAGAGTTTCTGCTGTTCAGTTACTTGCGTCAGTCCGAACTTGCCAAAAACCTATTTTAGCTGAAGTACTTATTTGCGAATAAATTTCAAATTGGTTACACGACCAGCATTTACACTAAATTCAGCAATTTGATTCTTGTTGTCTCTTACAAACCTGAATTCCAAACTATCAAACGTAAACAAATCTAGAGCTTTAGCCCGAAGTGCAAATGGCTTTTTGCTTTTGATGCTACAATACAGCTTATTATCCTTTTCTGTTACATAGTAGGTAACATCCAGTTCTTCGCTGTAAAATGTACCCGTATATTGCTTTGCATCTACTACCGGAAACTCATTTTTTTCCTCTTTAGGATTATTTTCATTGGTGCTGGCTTTATTAGTGACGGGTAAAGGCTCCAGCTGCTTTTCAAGCACCACATCAGCAACACTATACGGTAATGAACCAATGGGTATTGGTGTAATATTGCCCAATATAATTACACTAAATTTTTGATCAGGAAAGCGTAGAAGGAATGATCGGTAACTAGCAAGGGCACCACCATGACTTACCGTTCTTAGTCCACGGTACATATTAATACTAACAGCAAAGGCATATCCGCTACTTTTGCCATTGTTCAACATACCTTCCGTGTGCATCTTTTCAATTAATGCTTGAGAACCTCTTCCCAGCTGATTATGATAGAAATTCTGGTCCCACAGGTACAAATCATTAATATTGCTGTATAAACCACCTGACCCAACTAAGTCATAACGCATGATTTGATTTTTAAATTTTCCTTCACCATTTTGATAGCTAAATGCCCTGTTTTTTATAATTCTGGTATTGTCGTCACCAAAAAAAGTGCTGTTCATACCCAATGGTGAAAAGATGTTTTTCTGTGCAAACTCTTGCAAGGATTCACCCGAAATCTTTTCAATGATTAATGCTAACATAAAATAACAGGAATTACTATAAAGGAACTGTTCGCCGGGTGAAAAATTCAGCTCCTTCTGCCGACGTATGAGTTGGTACATTTCATCTTTATCGATGTGATCCAGAACATCATTTCCTGCAAGGGACCAAAGCGTAAGGTTATCCCGAACTCCGCTGGTGTGGTGAATAAAGTTCCGAATCGTTAAAGGAGCATTGTACTGCGGGAAATCAGGGAGGTACTTTTGTACCCGGTCATCCAGATTCAACTTTCCTTGCTCCTCTAAAATCAAAAGGCACATAGTGACAAATTGTTTGGAAACTGAGCCTATGTAAAAAATAGTGTTGTCGGTGATTGGAATATCATGCTCCAAGTCTGCCATGCCGTAACCCTTAGCATAAACGAGTTTTCCATCTTTTATAATACCAAGTGCAGCACCAGGAGAAGCGTTGCTGTTCCACCTCTTAAACAGCTCATCCACCATGTTTTGCTCTACTCTGGTAAGCTGTCCATAAACATTTAAAGAAAAAATTGCGAAAATGAAAAAGAAATAATTTGGACTACAAACAAAAGTATGGTAAACCCACTCA
>DAIQBE010000550.1:0-2840 GCA_036781325.1 Leadbetterella sp.
GTTACTATTGCCCCAGCAATAGGATTCTGATCCATTTCTGAAACGATTTTACCTTTAACCATCAAGCGTTTGGAGGGCTCTAAAAATATTTTAATATCTTGTTGTTTCGATAAGGAATTTGACATGGTTCCATAGGTTATGTTTCCTATCTCATAGCCTTCTTTAATAGCCTTAAATTCGAAATCTGTCCCTCTTTCCAAACAAACGGAGGCATGACCTGAGGAATTAGTAAAATACATATTCTTATTCACACCATTTTTTACCATTCTCAGTTCCGTATCTCTAATTGGCTCTTTAGTGTTAGCATCGTAAACAAATAAATTTAACAGATTGCAACCCTTGGTGAACGAATAAATATTGTCGTCGGAATACCCTTTTTTACGATTGGAACTAAAATATCCGGAAGAACGATCTCCATTAGTTATTAAACCAAAATCATCTTTTGTTGAATTAATTGGAACACCCAGATTTTCGGCCTCCCCTATGGGAATACCATTTCTGAATTCTAAGTAAAACATATCCAATCCTCCTAAGCCCGCGTGTCCATCAGAGGCAAAGTAAAAATTTCCCAACTCATCCATAAAAGGAAACATCTCATTTCCTTCGGTGTTTACTTCTTTTCCTAAATTTACTGGCGAACCCCAATCTCCATTTTTAACGTCCACCATATAAATGTCTGTGCCACCAAAACCTCCGGGCATATCTGACACAAAATAAAGTTTTCTATTGTCTGGTGAAAGAGCCGGATGTCCTGTTGAATAATTATCAGAATTAAATGGTAATTCTTTAACATCTCCCCACTTAGCTCCCTTTTTAGTTGAGATGTAAAGTTTTAGCATATTTATACCTTTCTCGCTTTTATGTGCTCTGCCTTTTGAGTAATTATTTCTAGTGAAAATTAGCTTTTTATAGTCTTTAAAAAAAGTTACTGGCCCTTCGTGATATTTTGAATTAATTGATTTGCTAAACTCCTCTATCGCTGGGTCTTCCATTTCAATTATTTCCTGAGCATCTGAGGCTATGGAAGGCTTGTAGCCTTTACCGCTTGAGCCCAAACTAGCCTGCTGCTGTGAAACTATGGCTTTAGTTTCTTTTCTAAGCTGCATGGTATCTCCAAAAAGAAATAAATCCAAAAATGGCATTTCATTCTGATTGAAAATTCGTTTTATACCAGAACCTTCATTTCTAGCAGAAACGAAGACCAAGCCTTTGTCATAATACATCGGGCTAAAATCTGAATATTTTGAATTGATTGGATACAAATATTCTATCCTATAAAGCGCAGAATCTTTGTAAAACTGAGAGTCGTCCATATAAGCCACCGTAAATTTGCGTCCACGTAAATCTTGCTTCTGTTGCTCTCCGTATTTACTATAATATTTTTGTGACTCCTTATGTTTTCCATTATTTGCCAAAGCTTGAGCGAAAAACAAATAATGTTGACTTTCTAATTTATCTGGAAAGCTAGAAAACAAATCACGATACACTCTCTCCGCATTTTTTGAATCTTGAAGTTTTCTATAACAAAACGCCAAATTTGTTAAGGCCTCTTTTTCATGCTCTGAATTTTTTTTATTGGAATTTAAATATGCTTCGTAATTTCTTACGGCTTGCGGGTAGGAAAACTTTTCGAATTCTGCATTTGCAGCCTTTAATCTGCTGCCTTGTGAAAAACCTATAAAACTAATCAAGCTTAGCAGGAAGATGAGTTTTAATTTGAATCTTAATGAGAAGCTACTCTGTTTCATTTGTAATTTTATTAGGAAAAACGGATCAATATATAATCTTTCCTAATCATCTTTCAAATCTCGTGCCAAGAAAAGAAAGCCAAAATTCAGAATCACAAACTACTAATAATCAGTAAATTAAAATTAAACAATGTCTATTTTTAAGAATTTTAAACACGATTTATCTAACCTGAATTTTTCTGAACTTCGTAATCCAACTACCCAAATAATGTCATTTTGGTCTGCTAAAATTTGTTGATTTTGTTTTTCAATAGGCTCTAACTTAAGGTCAATTAGTAGGTCAGATACGTTCTTTTTACCTTTCATTCCAAAAGGAAAAAAAGAATCTCTCTCTTTCCATTTTCTGAGTTTTAGAGGCCAAATCACTTTGTCATACGGTACATAACAAGTGTTTTTGTTCTTTAACTCTTCATGGTTGGGAGTCTTTTCAAGGATTTCTAATTTCCATTCTTTATTGTCATGGAAATAGGTCCCGATGGCTTCAAACAAAAAATCTTTTTCTAGTGGATTAAATACTAAGGATTTTAAATACCACTTTCCTCTGCCAACTTGTATGGTATGACTGTTAGATAGCATTTGTTTCCCTGATTCTTGTATGGCTAGCAAATCAGTAACTTGCTGATAATTAAACCCAAATGGTTTTAAAAACTCTTCTAATATCAAATGAAACCCCTTGGAATTCAACCACTTTTGTGGCTGTATCACCCATTGATTTTCTTCTTCAAAAACTGCTTCATTTACAAACTGTTTAAGCGTTTCGTTAAAAATTTCTGCCAAATCATTAAACCTATGTAAATTTACAGCCATTGTTTTTTCTAATCCTGGATTAATTTCTTTCAAAATTGGGATTACCTGATTTCTAATTTTATTTCTTTGAAATTCATTCTCTTGGTTAGTAAAATCTTCCCGCCATTTTAAATTATTGGAGCTTATATACTGAGATATTTGATATGAATTAGCAAAAAGTAAAGGCCGAATAATGTTAGCACTTTTAAAAGGAATACTTTTTAAACCATTTGGCCCGAGTCCTTTGGTAAAATTTAAAAATAAAGTTTCAATGGTATCATTTAAATGATGTCCAGTGGCAATAAT
>DAIQBE010000551.1:0-2838 GCA_036781325.1 Leadbetterella sp.
ATCCGCATGTTTTTGATATCATATCTTTAAATAATCGTATGCAATCTCAAAGTTAACTGGTTTATAGAAAAATACTTATTTTTTTTTACCTGTTGAAAAACTTTGAAATTCTAAATTCTTTATAATTCAATTATCCAAGCATTTTGAAATGCAATAAAAAGCAAAAATTAACCAAGTTCCATTAACAGCTAAAATTAAGCATTTTTGCAAATAATGATAAAAATCAGTTTTATTAGATGCTTTTGTCATAATTAAGAGACCATTTGAAAAATACTTTTGTAAATAAAAGATATAAAACTCTTTTATTATTATTTTAAACGAATAAAATATGAAAAGAATTATCCTCCTAATATCGCTATTTCCAATTATGTGGAGTTGTGGCGGTGCCGAAAAAAGAGCAGAATCTGCTGAAACAGATGAATCAGTTTTGCTCAAACAAGAAGAAGTACATGGTAAAGAAGTTAAAGAACTGGCTCTTAGCACGCCTTTAGACCAAGCCATGGTAAAAGAAGGGCAAGGAATCTATGACCTCAAATGTTTGGCTTGCCACAAACTTAGCAATGAAAAGGTGGTAGGTCCTGGCTGGTCAGGTGTTACTAAACGCAGAAAGCCTGTGTGGATTGTAAACATGATTACCAACGTGGACATGATGCTAGCAGAAGATGCCGAAGCCCAGAAAATGTTAGAAGAATGTTTAGTTAGAATGCCCAATCAAAACATTACAGCTCCAGAAGCTCGAAGCGTAATAGAATTCATGAGGCATAATGATGGTGAAAAATAAGATTACTAAAATAAAATAAAGTTTACAAAAATGAAATACTCAAAAATTATAGCCTTTGCATTTGCGATAGCAGGCATAAATGCCTGCAAGCCTTCAGCGGATAAAACATCAAACGGTTCTTTTTTGGCAGGAGACGCTGCTGAAAAAGTGTATGTAAAACCAGGCACCCACGATGAGTTTTACAATATTGTTTCGGGTGGATTTAATGGCCAACTATCCGTTGTAGGATTGCCTTCAGGAAGGGTTCTGAGAATCATCCCTGTGTTTTCGCAGTTCGCCGAAAGTGGTTGGGGATATAGTGAAGAAACAAAACCTATGTTGAATACTTCACATGGATTTGTACCTTGGGACGACTCTCATCATGTAGCTCTTTCTACCACAAAAAGTGAACACGATGGTCGATGGGCATTTATTAATGGTAACAATACGCCGAGAATTGCACGCATAAGTCTTTCAACTTTCCGGACTGAAGAAATAATAGAGATTCCGAATTCTGGAGGTAACCACTCTTCTCCATTTATAACAGCAAATACCGAGTATGCAGTTGCTGGAACACGATTCTCCGTTCCGCCTGACAATAACGCCGATGTACCTATTAGCTCATTTAAACAAAACTTCAAAGGCTACATAAGTTTTGTGAGTATCGATAAAACCACAGGTAGAATGGGCATCAAGTTTCAACTAAAAACTCCTGGGGTCAGTTTTGACTTGGCTCGAGCCGGAAAAGGTAAATCAGCCGATTGGTTTTTCTTCTCTACATACAACACCGAGCAAGCCAATACTTTACTTGAGGTGAATGCTTCTCAAAAAGACAAAGACTTTATTTTGGCAGTAAATTGGAAAAAAGCGGAGGAATATCTGGCAAAAGGTAAAGGCAAAAAAGAAGCGGCAAAATATGCTCACAATGTTTACAGTGACGAAACGCACTCTGCAACATCAACCATAATGAACGAAGTAATGACACTAGATCCTAAAGAATGCCCAGATATGCTATATTTTATGCCGTGTCCGAAATCTCCGCATGGGTGTGATGTAGATCCAACGGGCCAATACATTGTCGGTTCTGGAAAATTAGCTGCTGTTATTCCTGTTTTCTCTTTTGACAAAATGACAAAAGCCATTGCCAATAAAACATTTGACGGAAGCTTTGATGGCATACCCGTTTTAAAATACGATGCTGTACTGCATGGAGAAGTAAAAAAGCCAGGCTTAGGACCATTACATACCGAATTTGATGGTCAAGGGAACGCTATCACATCCTTCTTTGTATCGTCTGAACTGGTAAAATGGAACATAGAAAAACTCGAGGTGATTGACAGAGTGCCTACTTTTTATTCTGTAGGGCACTTAAGTATTCCTGGAGGCCCAACCGCCAAACCATACGGCAAATATGTGGTGGCCTATAATAAGATTACAAAAGATAGGTATTTACCAACCGGTCCTGAATTAACACAATCTGCCCAATTGTATGATATTTCTGGCGAAAAAATGAAACTATTATTGGACTTCCCTACCATAGGTGAGCCACATTACGCCGAGTCTATTCCAGCCTCTTTAATTGAAAAAAATAGTAGGAAAATTTTCAAACTTGAAGAAAACAAACATCCCTATGTATCTAAAGGCGAGAAAGAAACCAAAGTGCTTAGAAAAGGAAACGAAGTTCATGTATATATGACAGCCATAAGATCTCACTTTAGTCCTGACAATATAGAAGGCGTAAAATTAGGTGATGTGGTGTATTTCCACCTTACAAACCTAGAGCAAGACTGGGACGTCCCACACGGATTTGCAGTAAGAGGAGCTTTAAATTCCGAAATTTTGGTAATGCCTGGCGAAACAAGTACACTCAAATGGATACCAACGAAAATAGGCGTAACTCCAATGTACTGTACGGACTTTTGCTCTGCTCTACACCAAGAAATGCAAGGGTATATCAGAGTTTCGCCTGCGGGTAGCAAAGTACCACTTTCGTGGGGAACTGGTAAAAAAGCGGATTAAAAAAATAGATAAAATAGGAAAATTAAAGCCTAAAATATAAATGAGGCAGTCAGCTTCTT
>DAIQBE010000552.1:0-2835 GCA_036781325.1 Leadbetterella sp.
AGAAGCATGATAACCTAATTGATAAATCAATTGTGCATATTTATCTAATAGCTCTACAACTTTTTTTCTCGATTTGTCCGCCACTATCAAACCTACATGGTATTCTTCCTTCATTACCCAACATATCTCGGGATCATTAAAAGGAGCCATTTCTGGCCATTGATGACTAGATAATGATATTATAATACCAGAATATTTCTTCTGAATTTTTGGTAATTTATATTTTTTATTCTCTGCTACAGCAGTTTCAATTTTTGCCCATTCTTTCCAAAGATTCACACCAGATGAGGCCTCCACCATTTCCGCTAAATTGGCACCCCCAACTCGGGAAGCAGTTTCTAAAAAATAATAATTTCCGTCTTCATGGCATTTTATTACCTCTGTATGAGAAGCACTAAAACGCATTCCAAAGGCTTTCATCACTTGATGGTTTATTAAAGAAAGTGCTTCTTCATCTAATGATTTATCCTCAACGGTGACTGACCTAAAAATACCGCCACCATGTGCTACTTCAAACGGCGTGCTCAGATATTGACTGCATCTTTCAAATATTACTTTTGAATCAATAATTAAAGAATCGACATGAAAAACATCTCCTGGCTTAAAACATTCTATTAAATAGTTGTGCCTATTATCCCCAAGGTTATGAATATTTTGCCAAGCTTCATCCAAAGAAAAAACTTTTTTTATACCACTTGCAGAAGCCTCTGATCGAGGTTTAATAAGCCAAGGTGCAGTGGTAGTTTGTAAAAAATTTGTAATTTCTAAATCGTTAAACAAAGCACTAAACTTTGGAACTGGAATTCCATTATCCTCGGCTTGAACGCGCATCGCTAATTTATCTCTAAAATAGCGAGCTGTTGTTTGACCCATCCCGGGAATCCTAAAATGCTCTCTAACTAATGCCGCCTTTTCAACATCAAAATCATCTAAAGCAACAACTAAATCTATCTTTCTCGAACGCATCATAAATGCGGTGCCTTCAATAATTGTCTTATAGGTTTCGAAAGAGTTTTCAACATTTTCTAGAAAGAAAAATTCATCAATAGATTCTCTGGGCCAGGGCTTGTGCTCTAAAGCTTTATTTGTAAGTAACAGCACTTGGTTTCCTTCGGCCTTGGCTGCTTTTAAAAACTCCGACCCTTTAAAATAAGTACAAATACAAAGTATGGTCATGTTAGAATTGGTTTGGTGCTTAAATATAAAACAACATTCTTAATAACCACAAAAAAAGCCACTCAAATTGTTGAGTGGCTTAATAAAAATCGTTTCAAACTTCTTATTCTGAACCTTTCGCTGCTGGCTTTGCAGTTACATCACCTTTAATTGTCAAAATGGTAGTAGCATTTTCAGCATTACTCATTACAGTGATAGTTTTATTAAAAGGACCAGGACGACCTGAAGTATTATATCCAACTTTAATTACACTTTTACCACCTGGCATGATTGGATCTTTTGACCATTCTGGGGTTGTACATCCACAAGACGCCTGAGCACTAGTAATTACCACTGGGGCAGTACCAGTATTAGTAACTTCAAAATTGTAAGTAGCCAATGGGCCTTCAGTTAGCTTTCCAAAATCATGTGTTTCTTTGTTAAACTTTAAAACACCTTGAGCTTGCGAAGCCGCAGCAAACATTAAAACACTGACAAGTGTAAAAAATACTTTTTTCATTTTTGTAAATATTAATTGTTAAAACTTTTTATGATTTATAGAATACAAATAAAGTACCATTCCTTTTAATTGTTAAAATTTTTAACAATGCATTAACAAACCAAATTCGAATACTATTTTATTGTGAATTAAAAAATTAAACTTAATTTTACATAATTATTTGTCTTACTAAGTATTTTTCTATTAGAGATAAGGAACAAATTAATTACAATTGTAATATTTTGTTAACATAGATTTAGCTTAAATGAATGAAACTCTGACTGGGTTTTTTACAACTTCTGATATAATTGTTACAAAACAAGAAGTTTTGGACGATTACAAGCTTCTTTGTGAAAGTAGGTCAGCAAGTCTTTTAGGCAGAAAAGATGTGTTTATGGGCAAAGCTAAATTCGGGATTTTTGGCGATGGAAAAGAATTAGCACAAATTGCTTTATCAAAAGTTTTCAGAAAAGGAGATTTCCGCTCCGGGTATTATCGCGATCAAACTTTACTAGCTGCAACTGGCCAATTAACTTGGCAACAGTTTTTTTCCCAATTATATGCACATGCAGATTTAAATCATGATGTTTTTTCTGGGGGAAGGTCTATGAATGGACATTTTGGAAATCATTGGGTGGATGACAAAGGAAAATGGAAGAATCAAACAGAAATGTTTAACCACGTTATGGATGTTTCTTCTACTGCTGGACAAATGCCAAGAAGTATTGGTTTAGCATACGCTTCAAAACTCTACAGAGAAAACCCAGCTTTAAAAGAGATTTCAATGTTTTCTAATAATGGGAACGAAGTGTGTTTTGCTACTATCGGCGATGCCTCTACCTCTCAAGGATTGTTTTTTGAAGCAATTAATGCCGCGGGGGTCCTTCAAATTCCAATTGTAGTTTCTGTTTGGGACGATGGCTATGGCATTTCTGTACCTATTGAACTTCAAACAACTAAAAGTAGTATTTCTGAAGCTTTAGCAGGTTTCCAAAAAAATGATGGAAATGGTATTGAAATAATAAAAGTTAAAGGATGGGACTATATTGAATTAATAAAAGCCTATCAAAAAGCCGCAATAATAGCTAGAGATGAGCATATTCCGGTTTTAGTACATGTTTATGAACTTACACAGCCTCAGGGGCATTCTGCATCTGGATCACATGAAAGATACAAGTCAA
>DAIQBE010000553.1:0-2834 GCA_036781325.1 Leadbetterella sp.
TAACAGTTCCTTGAGAGGTTCCTTTCACAGTAACACTTACCCCTGGCAGTCCACCGCCAGAAGCATCACTCACTTTGCCCCCCACTTGGCGTGATTGGGCATAACCAAGCTGTATGCAAAACATCAGAATGGTTAATAAAAATAAATTTTTCTTCATAAATTTTAGATTGGTTTTAGAAAATGAAAAAATAAACTCTAAATATATTGCTATTAATTTTAAGAATTATTACAAAAATAAGCTTTTTAAAAAAAAGAAACTAGTCAAAAAAGCACATTTTATAATACTTTTTTGACTAGTTATTGAAATTTGGTAAAAATAGTATCAAAAAATTAAACTAATTCTATCAAAGTTTAAAGTACTCGAATACTACCACCTCTCGTCTATAAAAATTACGCAAGTCTCACATTGCTAGTTCCATATGGCTTTCTTTGCGTTCTACTAAGCATGGCATTCGCCTTTTCATTATTTTTAAACTTTTCTGTTTTTGGGTCCCAATCCAGCTTCCCATGTACTTTCATTGCAATATGGCTGATTAGACAAACCGAACAAGCCCTATGGGCCACCTCTACTGGAGATAAAACTGGGGTTTTATTTTGGATTCCTTCCAACCAATTTAAATGATGTTCTTTACTAACTTGTAATTTTATCTCCGTGTCTTTAATCACAGAACTTAATATTTTAGGATCGCTGGCATCCAATGCTTTGGCACTTTTTGCAGCAGAAACTGGATCGCTTGAAGATGCTACATAGTTGCCTCTCGAGACAAAAATCCATCCTTCAGTACCTTCATATCGAATTCCATTTGGATACCCACCGCTGGTGTACATCGTAATGCCATTGGCGTATTCAGCTTTTACCATAAAATCTCCGTGTACGTTCCATAAACCAGATTTTGGAAATTCTGCAACTGACTCTACTGAAATTGGCCCTGTTAATTCTGTATCCATACCCCAAGAGGCTGAATCAAAATGGTGTTGTCCCCAACCTGTTATCATACCCGCACCGTATTGTTCTAAACGTAACCAGCCCGGTCTGTCATAGCCTTTTTGAGGATGTACACCTATTTCGGTATACGGCACGTTGGGCGTAGAACCCAACCACATGTCATAATTTAATCCTTTAGGAATTGGCATTTCGGGTGCCGCTGGCCCCGACGGGTCGCCAGGCAAACCTATTTTAACAGTATGTAATTTCCCAATTCTACCATTTCTAACTAATTCGGCGGCAATTCTAAATTGAGGAGAAGACCGCTGTTGCGTACCCACTTGAAAAACAATTCCTTTTTTAGTAACAACATCACTTAAAAGACGACCCTCGGCAATAGTCAAGGAGGTAGGTTTTTGTAAATACACGTGTTTTCCCGCAATGGCGGCCTCTAAAGCGGGCTGCGAATGCCAATGATCTGGTGTGCTGATAACTACCGCATCAATGTCTTTATTTAGCAACATTTCTTTGTAGTCGTCGTACATCTTTGTGTCCATGTAATTGGCATTACTCATTTTCTTGGCATAGTATCCGTCAATAAGCTTTTTACCATCCTCCAATCTATTTTTATCAACTTCACAAACGGCTATTATTCTCGCCATTTCGTGTTGTAAAGTACCTGGCAAATCATGATCACGGGCAATTCTTCCTGCACCAATTTGCCCAATATTTATTTTATTACTTGGTGCGTTTTTCCCAAAAACTGTGGATGGCACTATGCTTGGAAAGCCAAAAGCCGTTACAGCAGATCCTAAAAGTGTTTTGTTTACAAAATCTCTCCTTTTCATATTTTATTCCGTTTTATATTTTTCAAATTGTTCAGCAATTTTCGCAGTTTTTACATCTCCGGAGTGTACCAACACTCGATAACGCAAATTTATTTTCTCTCCTTTTTTTACATTAGTTCCTTCCTTATCATTCTCCGGCCAAAACATGGGTGTAGGAGAGAAAAAACCATAGTCACGAGTGAACCACTTAGAGGGAAACCACTTATTGGAGGGATGCTGTAAAATTGCCATCCCTTCTATAGCTTTTCCCCTATTTCCAAAGCAATCAATCCAAGGAGAACCTTTCCCGAAAGTTCCCTTTTCACCCATTTCTCCTTCGGCATTTATCATAGTTCCGCCATTAATAACTGCCAAATCAGGATCAAGTCTTCCGCTAAATAAGGAATGATTTGTTTTTTCAATATTTACATCGAGTAGCATTTCCATTTCTACATTAAAATCAATTTGATAAAGACCAGCTGATGGGGCCGAAATGGTAATTCTTCTGATATCTTTTATAGGAGAAATAGCTCCTGGCCTTCTCCAGATACATTCATTTTCAATTACCACTTTTTCTCCATCATTTTTAATAATATCCGCCCTAAGCGAAATTATTTGTCCTCTTTCTAAACCTTCCTGCCAATAGTTACCTCCGTTTACTTTGTCGCAGCCAAAAAACAAAGAACTATGATGCGGATAATTTGCGTTTCGCATCGAAGTAACACTTGCATTTGATGGGCCATTTACAGGAAAAAAGAAGGGATACTTTTCTTCTTCTGAAAATATATAGCTTGTAAAAAGGTTTTTATTGATGAAAATATCGATTTTCGAACCATTTTTCAATGCTGAAATGACCGTCTGAGCATTTACAGCATTGGCAAAGAAAATAGTTGAAAATAACAAATAAGTAAGAAAAACCCATTCTCTTTTACTAAAATTCATGTCCGCTTTTAAGCACAAGGAACAAGAGCTGTCAACTTTAAATGTGTTTAAAAACATAGTTTTCAAATTCATAATATAGTTTTTATTAAATTTTGGTAGCATTTTTTTGAGCTAAAATGGCTAATTCCATCGTTTTAAAA
>DAIQBE010000554.1:0-2833 GCA_036781325.1 Leadbetterella sp.
TTTTCTACTTCGGTTATTTTAGGTAT
This sequence comes from Leadbetterella sp., assembly GCA_036781325.1. GTDB lineage: Bacteria > Bacteroidota > Bacteroidia > Cytophagales > Spirosomataceae > Leadbetterella. Next base: position 27 of record DAIQBE010000554.1, read on the forward strand.
TACTTGCCTTTTAATCATGTGGGTGGGAAGAGTCCCGAAACGTTTTTTAATACGAATGATTATTGTTTTATCTGTAGGATTGATAGGGGTCCTTTCTTTGGGCTTATTAGCCAAAAGAATTTCGGGTAAAGAACTTGGAAGAGTGGGTACAGTAATTGATAGAACCGAAGTATTTGTGAATTTAGATTTAGATGGCAATAAATTAATTGGAGGAGAAACAGGAAGTAGTTCTAATCAAAAAGATTTTGCCTTAACCGCAATAGCCAGAGGAGGATTTTTTGGTGTTGGCCCAGGTAATAGCTCTCAGAAAAACGTACTTCCTGATGCATTTTCAGACTTTATTTATTCCATTATTATTGAAGAGTATGGCTTTTTAGGAGGCATGATAGTGATGGCACTCTATTTATGGTTGCTTTATAGAGGCATTTGGAATATAGAAAACACCACAAGGGCATTTGGAGGCTTACTGTGCATTGGACTTACGCTAAGCATTGTTTTACAAGGTTTTGCTCATATGTTTATCAACGTAGGACTAGGCCCCGTTACTGGCCAAACACTTCCTATGATCAGTATGGGTGGTACTTCGGCCTTATTTACCTCTATTGCTATAGGAATAGTTTTAAGTGTTACAAATACAATTGAAATTAAAAAAACAGAAGAATGAAATTGAAAGTAATTATTTCTGGTGGTGGTACTGGAGGACATATATTCCCGGCAGTTGCAATAGCAAACGAAATAAAAGCTCAAAAGCCTGATTCGGAAATATTATTTGTTGGTGCATTGGGAAAAATGGAAATGGAAAAAGTTCCTAAAGCGGGATTTAAAATCGTTGGTTTACCCATTGCAGGCATTAACAGGTCCAATATGTTAGCCAATTTGGCTTTCCCACTAAAACTTATAAAAAGTCTTTATTTAGCTTATAAAATATTAAAAGATTTTAAACCTAATTTAGCCATAGGTGTCGGCGGATTTGCCAGCGGCCCCACTTTAATGATGGCAAATTTATTGGGAATTAAAACCTTAATTCAAGAACAAAATTCTTATGCTGGAGTAACTAACAAATTTCTTGCAAAAAGGGCAGAAAAAATTTGTGTCGCTTATCCAGACATGGAAAAGTTCTTTCCAAAAAACAAAATAGTATTCACAGGAAACCCCGTTAGAAGCGATTTATTAAACGAAAGTTATAATAAAAAAGAAGCCACCACATTTTTTGATTTAGAAGCCGACAGAAAAACGCTCTTGGTTATAGGTGGAAGTTTAGGAGCATTAAGCATAAACAAAGGGATATCAGCCGGATTAAATGAATTACTAAATGCTGATATTCAAATAATTTGGCAAACAGGAAAATCTTTTTTAGAGCAAGCAAAAGAGAAAATCTATTTGCTTCAGACTAAAAGAGTCTTTGTTTCTGATTTTATTTACGAAATGGACAAAGCCTATTCAGCTGCAGATTTCGTAGTTTCCAGAGCGGGTGCTTTGTCAGTTTCTGAATTATCACTGGTTGGAAAAGCCGCTATTTTAATTCCTTATCCATTTGCAGCAGAAGACCACCAGACTAAAAACGCTGAAAGCTTATCAACAAAAAATGCGAGCCTTTTGATAAAAGATAATCAAATCAATGACCAGCTCATAGACACGATTCTTAGTTTGGCTATGAATGAGAAAAAATTAGGTGAATTATCAGAAAATATTAAGAAATTTGCCAAACCATTAGCCGCAAAAGAAATAGTACAAGAAGTTCTAAATATAACAAAAAAATGAAAGTTTTTTGCTCTGAAAATAATGTTGATTATGGCACTTATACTTTCAATTATGCTGTTTATGCCATAAAAGAATTCCAAAGTGAACTATCTGAAATCTATTCTAAAGGATTTTTACCTTACACTGGAAACAGTAGCATTGAGTCAGAAATATTTTATTTGGCAAGAAGCTTAAGAGTAAATTTGACAGAATTTGAAGATACTTCAGAAAACAGAAGAGTAAATAGACTAGTTGAGCCTCTTAACATAAAGTTAGAAGTTATAGAAAAAGCAAAGTTTAATTTGCAAGATTCAGATTTTAAGAAATTTTGTGCCGATTATATAAACGAACGCATTGGAGAAGATAACATGAGTCTGGAGCGATGGGATTATATTTTAAAACAAGAAACCGGCACTCATTTTTTTAAGTTTTCGAATGAAGAAAAAGTAATGGGCTACGTTTTAACAGCATTAAATGAGGATCTTGTACATTACTGGTTTGCTTTTTTCGATACAGTATATATGAGAAGCCATTCCTTAGGAAAATGGATGATGTGGAGTGTAATTAAATGGGCAAAAGAAAATGGCAAAAAATATACCTATTTAGGTACTGCATATAAACCAGCGGCACTTTACAAAATTAGAGATCACAAAGGCCTCGAATATTGGGATGGTTACAAATGGAACAAAGAAGTAAAAGTATTAAAAGAATGGTGTCAAACTGACTTAGAACCTCGAATTGCAGATAGATTTAAGAATGAAATTAACCCAAATGATTTTATTAATTCCCTATAATCATGAAAATTCCAAATTTAAAAAAAGTAACAAACTTTACCATCCTAATTGCATTGTCAGTTTTGGGTATTCTTTTGGTTATTTCTGCTACACAAAAAAATTCATCTAAAAGATGCAAGGGTATTGAAATTAAAATTAAAGATAATGCTAATCAAATTTTAATTACCAAAAGTGATGTCGAAAAATGGATAACAAATTATGGAAATGAGCCTTTTGAAGGAAAAATTATTGAAAATATTGACTTATCTACAGTAGAAAAAAGAGTTTTAAACA
>DAIQBE010000555.1:0-2822 GCA_036781325.1 Leadbetterella sp.
ATATCTATCACAATCGTTTGTGGAAACGATTGTGATAGCTAAATTTAATAGTATAAAATATTGGCTTTGTTTAATTTTACAGAAAAGGTTAAATTTGAATAATTATAAATGTCCAAACAAGGGCATTTGCCAATTGTTGTAATAATTATATTTATATGGTAAAATGTATTAAGTGTTTACATGTGGAGTACATCTTAAAAGCGGGCTTTCTTCGGGGTAACCAACGCTATTTTTGTAAGGCATGTAATCTGCATTTTACTCTTCAAAAAAGCGAAGAACAATACGGGGATAAGACAAAAAAAAGAGGACAGCCTACCATAAAAGATATCGCCCGCACTTTGGGAATTGCCACATCTACAGTTTCAAGAGCCCTGCACAACCACCCAGACGTAAATGAAGATACTAAAAAGGCAATTATTGAAATCGCAAATCACTTGGACTATCAGCCTAATCAACTAGCCTACAACCTGGTAAAAAGAGAAAGTAAAGTGATTGGAATGTTGGTGCCAGAATTTATTCATGTGTTTTTTCCTGCTGTTATTATTGGCGCTCAAGAAGTTTTATCTAAAGCAGGATATAAGATGATTATCATGCAGTCGAACGAATCTTACGAAGACGAAGTTTCAAATACTACTACATTAATTTCAAGCAGAATAGACGGCTTGATTGCTTCATTTACAAAGGAAACTAACAATTATGAACACTTTAAAGCTTTTGAAAAAAGAGACATTCCTGTAGTCCTTTTTAATCGATATTGTGAAGAAATAAAAGCTCATAAAATTATTGTTAACGATTATGAAGGTGCTTTCCAGGTGGTGGAGCATTTGGTAGAACAAGGATACCGAAGAATTGCACACATGGCTGGTCCAAAAAATTTGACTTTAAGCCAAGAACGCCTTCGGGGCTACAGGGATGCCTTAACAAAATACGATTTGCCAATAGAAACCGATTTAATAATTTATTCAGATTTCACAGCGGAAAAAGCAAAAATTTACGCCAAATACTTCTTAGAAATGGAGAATCCTCCTGATGCCATTTTTGCAGTGAACGATCCTTCAGCCATTCAGATAATACTTATGGCTAGGAGTAAAGGACTAAAAATTCCGGAGCAGCTCGGAGTAGCAGGGTTCAGTAATGACCCGATTGCTGAGTTCATCGAACCAGGGCTAACTACCGTTTCGCAGCCTACAGAGCAGATAGGAAGGTTGGCGGCAATAAAAATCCTTGAACTTATTAAAAATGAGGGGAATTTAGCGAATAATCAAATTTCAAAACTTGAAACCCAGCTCATCATTAGGGGTTCATCTTGTAAATAGTAGAATGATAACTTTTAACTTTGTTACAATTCTTTTGTATCAAAGTTTAGCATAAGGACCTTATTTTTGAATCAAATGACCCCAAAATTTGAATCGCATGTAATTAAAAATCCTTTTAACTTTACGCCTTATATTTTACCTCTTATTGTATTTTATTTTTACAAATTAAACTAAGATCGAATATCAAATTACACTATTTACTAATTATTAAAAACCTTAAAAATCGTATAAAAGAATGAAACTTTTAGTCATTTTTATTTTCATGACCACCATTTTGAGTGCTCAATCCAATATGGAATTTGAACCAGGAAAAATTTGGAACGATACCGAAGGAAATGTAATAAATGCCCACGGTGGAGGTATTTTGAAACATAAAAAAACGTATTTCTGGTTTGGCGAAATAAAAGAAAATGGCAAAAATGGAGGCTTGGCTATGAAAGGGGTAAGTTGTTATTCTTCAAAAGATTTATACAATTGGAAAAACGAAGGCATAGCACTTAAAGTAATCCAAGACACCACTAATATGCTTCAGCCGGGTTGTGTTCTTGAAAGACCCAAGGTAATTTATAATGCCCATACCAAAAAGTTTGTGATGTGGTTTCATCACGAGCTCAAAGGCAAAGGTTATGCAGCAGCAATGGCCGGCTGTGCTGTTTCTGATAAAGTTACAGGCCCATATACCTATCTTTTTAGCAAACGCATCAACGCCGGAATCTGGCCTCAGGATATTTCAAAAGAAATTAAAGAAGATACCATAAAGGAGAAAGATTTAAAGCGAGGTTCTGATGATTGGAAATTGGCCATAAAAAATGGTTTGTTCCTGAGACGAGATTTTGCAGGGGGGCAAATGTCAAGAGACATGACACTTTTTGTAGATGATGACAAAAAAGCCTATTTAATAACGGCTTCCGAAGAAAACCAAACCTTACATTTTCATGAACTCAACCAAACCTATACCGATTTTAATGGAAAATATTATAGAGTTTTTCCAGGAGGAAGAAACGAAGGACCAGCCATATTCAAAAAAGATGGTGTTTATTATATGTTTTCTTCAGGCTTAACAGGCTGGAAGCCCAATCCTGGCAAAAGTGCTTCGGCAAAAAAAATTACAGGAGAATGGAAGGATTTGGGGAATCCATGTAGAGGAACAGAAGAAGAAAATAACACGACTTTTAAATCACAAAGCACATTTGTACTAACCCTTGGCGGCAAATCAAAAAAATACCTATTTTTGGCCGACCGCTGGAAGAGCGAAGATTTGAAAGATAGTCGGTATGTTTGGTTGCCCATAGCATTTGAAGCTGAAAAACCTATTTTGAAATGGGAAGATAAATGGAAAATTAAGTAGATTTTATTAAAAAGTTTTGTGTCAAAATAGGAAGCAGAAAGACATAATTTACAGCGTATACAAACCAGATTTAAAACGGTTAAACAAAAGGTAAGGAGAATAAAAGGTTTGAATTTTAAAGTAAAGCAGAGATATGCTAGCAACCCAAAATTCAAGCG
>DAIQBE010000556.1:0-2811 GCA_036781325.1 Leadbetterella sp.
TGCCGTAAGATCCCGAATTTGATCTATTATAACTTTCGTAAGAGCTAGGAGACGTTCTTGAAGAACTTGGATTGCTGCTTCTTGAACTCGAATATGCTACTTCTTCTGAACTTCTGGCAGAAGATCCTCGGTCTGCGTTTGTCCAAGATCCAGATTTTCTATCCGCTAAGCCTCTTTCATTTCCTGTTTGTCTGCTGTAATCGTTTCCAGTTTGGTTTCTAACTGAACTAGAAGATCTTGCATTAGCATTTGGATTAGAAGAAGACCTTGCAGCATCCACATATCTGTCGTTATATGTACTTGAATTTCTTCCTCCTTCTCTTACACCATAGGTTCTAGCTCCAGAATTGTAGGCATTATTAGCAAATGCACCTTGTTGATTATTAAAAGGTCTGTTATTGAATCGATTAAAACCATTTCCATAAAATCCATTGTCCCACGGAGAATAAAAACTATTGTACCCCCACGGAGAGTTGAAACTATTAAAGCCCCAAGGTGAATAAAAGTTGTTAAAGCCCCAAGGTGAATAAAAGTTATTAAAGCCCCAAGGTGAATTAAATGCCCAAGCGTCCATCATCCAAGGGTTGCTTCCCCATGAATTCCACCCCATTTGGTTACGAAAGCCCAGACTAGTTCCCCAACTTATGTTGTTTCCCCATCCAAAGTTATTTCCCCAACCCAAGTTAGCTCCCCATCCAAAGTTGTTTATCCAACCTCCATAACTATTAAAAGAAAGGAATGGTACTACTGGATTCATACCAAAATTATTAAAACCGAATCTATTAAAAGGAGAATTCCATCCGTTTGGTTGAGACCAAGCATAGTCTGTCCAGCCTTGACTGTATCCTTGAGAATATCCGTCTGAAAACCCTGGATTTGGATTAGGGTTTCTTTTAAGATCTCTCGAAGTTATGTAGTCTTCTGAATAATATTCTTCTGTGTTTTGAATTTGATTATTTTCTGGAGAAATATCGTATGAATCATCATAATCTAAAACTTCAGGTCTATTTATTGTTCCTTTATTTATTTTAGAAGAAGTAATAGTTTTCTGTGCAACAGCTGCATCCATTGATGATGCATACATGTCATCATACTCACCTTTTGTAACAATAGTTTTATTGGTGCAAGAAGCCACAAAAAGGGAGGCTACTAGAAACAAAGAGGAAGATTTAAGAGTCATCATTTTTTTTTATTTAAATTAAGATAACATTATAACATATTAGATACATTTTTGTTACCAAAGGTTGCATCTCCACCGAAAATAATTTTTTACTGTTATTCTTATGAATTATTTCCTTACAAAAATAATATTAAAACTTATATTTGCAACTTAATTGTATCATATTAACAATAAAATTAACATATTTATTTTAGGTTTTATACAATTTTTATCAAGTTTAATACAATTTTAATGTTATTTTAATGTCGAAGGGACTTCCAAAACGTAGTGAGAATTATTCAGAGTGGTATAATGAGTTGGTAAAAAGGGCAGATTTGGCCGAAAACTCTGCAGTAAGAGGCTGTATGATAATAAAGCCTTATGGTTTTTCGATTTGGGAAAAGATGCAAAGAGCATTGGATGATATGTTTAAAGAAACTGGTCATACCAATGCCTATTTTCCTTTATTTATTCCAAAGTCTTTTTTATCAAAGGAAGCTTCCCATGTAGAGGGTTTTGCTAAAGAATGTGCCGTTGTTACGCATTATAGATTAAAGAACGACCCTAATGGTGGCGGAGTAATAGTGGATCCAGAGGCTAAATTGGAAGAAGAACTCATTGTTAGACCCACATCAGAAACTTTGATTTGGAGTACTTATAAAAATTGGATACAATCCTATCGTGATTTGCCTATTTTAATAAATCAATGGGCAAATGTGGTCCGTTGGGAAATGAGAACTCGGATTTTTTTAAGAACTGCGGAATTTTTATGGCAAGAAGGTCATACCGCACATGCAACACAAACTGAAGCCGAAGAGGAAACAGCATTGATGTTAAGTATTTATGCCAAATTTGCAGAAGAGTGGATGGCTCTTCCAGTATTACAGGGTAAAAAATCTGCAAATGAAAGATTTGCTGGAGCTGATAATACCTTATGTATTGAGGCTATGATGCAAGATGGAAAGGCATTACAAGCAGGTACATCTCACTTTTTAGGCCAAAACTTTGCTAAAGCATTCGATGTAAAATTTCAAGATAAATCAGGTAATTTAGAATATGTTTGGGGTACATCATGGGGAGCAAGTACCCGTTTAATGGGTGCGTTGATAATGGCGCATTCTGATGATAATGGCCTTGTTTTGCCCCCAAAATTAGCGCCAATTCAAGTAGTTATCATTCCAATATTTAAAGGGGATGATCAATTGGACTCCATTTTTGAAAAAGTTTCTCCTTTAATAAAATCTTTAAAGTTGAAAGGGATTTCGGTTAAGTTTGATAAAGATGATCAAACTAGACCTGGTTGGAAATTCGCAGAATATGAACTTAAAGGAGTTCCAGTTAGAATGGCAATTGGTATGAGAGATTTAGAAAATAATTCAGTAGAAATAGCAAGAAGAGATACATTGGAAAAAATGAATGTTTCTTTAGATGGATTAGATACTTTTATTGAAAATTTATTGAATGATATTCAAATTTCTATCTATGAAAAAGCTTTTAAATTTAGGTCTGAACATACTTATGATGTAAATACTTGGGACGAATTTTTAGAAAAAATTGAAAATGGAGGGTTTTTAATGGCACATTGGGATGGTACATCGGAAACGGAAGATAAGATAAAAGACTTAACCAAAGCAACCATTCGTTGTATACCC
>DAIQBE010000557.1:0-2807 GCA_036781325.1 Leadbetterella sp.
TTAAACTAATGAGAAATAAAATATTATCTTTAATTGCAATTGTAGTAATTAGCTCAAATCTGTTTGCTCAAAAACCTTTTGGCAAAACGTTAAAAGAACCACCAGGTATAGTTTCGTATACTTTTCGTGATGAATTTGCTAAAAATGTGCCCAAAACTTTAGATAACATCAAAGAGATGGGTTTTCGTAATATAGAATTTTCAAATTTATTTGGAAAAACAGCTATAGAGATGCGCTCGTTTTTAGATGCCCGTGGAATGATTTGCACGAGTTACGGAGTTAGCTATGATGCTCTTCTTACCAAGTCCGAATCAGTTATTCAAGATGCAAAAACTTTGGGCGCTGAATTTGTGCGTGTAGCTTGGATTCCTCATACAAGCCCAATGGATTTAACACTAGCAAAAAAAACGGTGGAAGATTTTAATACCTTTGGAAAAAAACTAAAAGAAAATGGACTCATTTTTTGCTATCATAACCACGGATTTGAGTTTCTTCCATATGGTAATGGTACATATTTTGACTATATAGTTGAAAACACCAACCCTGTTTATGTTTCTTTCGAAATGGATATTTTGTGGGTTTTTCATCCAGGGCAAGACCCAGCTAAATTGTTAAAAAAATATCCAGAAAGATTCAAATTGATGCATGTAAAAGATTTGAAAAAAGGAGTGGCTCATGATTTCACAGGACAAACGCCAACGGAAAACGATATTACACTTGGGATGGGGCAGCTAGATTTACCTAAAATTTTGAAGGCCGCAAAAAAAACAAGTATCAAATACTACTACATCGAAGACGAAAATCCTAAAGCTTCGGAACAAGTACCCCTGAGTTTTGCATATTTGAAAGGGATTTGACACACAAAAACCTATTATTTGGCAAATTTAGAATTGCTTTAGGTACTGTAAAATTTTTTGTTTTTATTTGATTTTAGAGCCCCAAAAACCATTATAATGAACACTATTTTTAAATTGAAAAACCTGACTTCGATTTTCTTTTTTATTTGCCAATTTTGCCAAGCACAGAACAGTTACACAGCAGATGTAATTATTTATGGAGGTACTGCTTCGGCAGTAATGGCAGCGGTTCAAGTAAAGAAAATGGGCAAAACTGTAATCATAGTTTCTCCTGACATGCATTTAGGTGGTTTGTCTTCAGGTGGATTAGGATTTACCGATACGGGAAATAAAGAAGTTATTGGTGGCCTATCGAAAGAGTTTTATCAAAGATTGTTCAAACATTATGACTCTGATAAAGCTTGGATCTGGCAAAAAAAAGCAGAATTTGGTAACAAAGGTCAGAGTACGGTAGCGCTCGATGGAGCCACCAAAAGTATGTGGATTTTTGAGCCTCATGTAGCAGAAAATACCTTTGAGCAATATATAAGTGAAAACAAAATTACCGTTTACAGAAATGAATGGTTGGACAGATCTGCAAACGGAACGGAAAAAAAACTAGACGCAATAGTTTCATTCAAAACATTATCTGGAAATAGCTATAAAGCCAAAATGTTTATAGATGCAACTTATGAAGGAGACCTAATGGCAGCAGCGGGCATAAATTATCATGTTGGAAGAGAGGCTAATAGTTTATACGGAGAAAAATGGAATGGTGTTCAAGCAGAGGTTTTTCAACACGGTCATTATTTCAAACATAAAGTAAGTCCTTATAAAATAGAAGGAGACCCTAAAAGTGGACTTTTGCCAGAAATCTCTTCTGAACCTATCGCAGAAAATGGTACTGGAGATAAAAAAATTCAAGCCTATTGCTTTAGAATGTGCTTAAGTAATCATCCAGAAAATCGTATTTCTTTTGTGAAACCAGAAAATTATGACCCCCAAAGATATGAATTAATTAATAGGGTTTTTGCAAAAGCCTGGCGTGAAACCTTTGACAAATTCGACCTAATTCCTAATAGAAAAACTGACACTAATAACCATGGGCCATTTAGTACGGATTATATCGGGAAAAATTACGATTATCCAGAAGCTAGCTATGAAAGAAGAAAAGAAATAATAAAAGACCATGAGCTTTATCAAAAAGGGCTGATGTATTTCTTACAAAACGACCCTAAAATTCCAGCTGATGTACAATCAAAAATGAAAGAATGGGGATTGCCGAAAGATGAGTTTAAAGACAATGGTGGCTGGCCACATCAATTGTATATACGAGAAGCTCGTAGAATGATAGGAGAATATGTCATGACTGAGGCAGATGCATTGGGCAAAACTAAAGTTCCACATTCAATAGGTATGGGATCCTATTCCCTAGACGCTCACAATGCTCAGCGTTACGTAAAATCAGATGGATATGTACAAAATGAAGGAGATATTGGTGTTCATCCTGATAAACCATATTCCATAGCATACGGTTCTATCTTACCAAAGGAAAAAGAATGTAAGAACCTTCTTGTTTCTGTGTGTGTCTCCAGTTCACACATAGCCTATGGATCAATTAGAATGGAACCTGTATTTATGATTTTGGGGCAATCGGCCGGTGCGGCGGCTGTTCTATCCATCGAAAACAATGTTTCACCCCAAAAATTGCCTTATGAAAAGCTAAGAAATGTTTTGCTAAACGAAAAACAAAGATTAGAATACTAATAATATTTTAACGATTGGTTTCTGTTTTTTTTCGAATTTTTATTCCCACAAAAAGTAAGTTTGGCAAGTCAAATACTTGCTTAAGGGTTTTATTTAATATGTGGAAAGCTTAACTAAACCTAAAACATATATGTCAATTGACTTTATGGTGCTAAAATTGAATGCACTTGCCTCAGTAAAATTATATAAAAATGGAAAATTTTG
>DAIQBE010000558.1:0-2800 GCA_036781325.1 Leadbetterella sp.
CGCTTGAATGTACCATGCAGCCATTGGCATCTACCATTAACGCATTGGGACTTGCTAACGCATTTTCAGCCTCGTCTTTAGTTATATTTTCATAAGCACTGTTCCAGGTGCCCAAGTCAGACCAATCAAATTTAGCAGGTACCACTTTTACATTTTTGGCTTTCTCTAAAATAGCATAATCAATTGATATGGAATCGCAACTTTCATAAATTTCAGATATGGCATTCTCTTCGTTTTGAGTATTAAACTTTGCATATTCCTTATTGAAAAGTTGGTACATTTCTGGCATAAATTGCTCAAAAGCAGCCATAATATCTTTGGCTTTCCAGATAAAAATGCCCGCATTCCAAAAATACCCTCCATCTTTATAAAATCCAGTTGCTGTTTCGATATTTGGCTTTTCAGTAAATCTTTTCACTTTAAAAACCTCTGTATCATTTTCTAGATCTTCAAATTGAATATAGCCGTAACCTGTATTTGCATAAGTTGGTTTTATACCTAAAGTTAAAAAGGTATTAGTGTTCTCCGAATATCTCAAGGCCATCAAACAGTTTTCTTTAAAGCCAAAGATGTCATTAATCATGTGGTCGCTTGGAGCAACCACCAAATTGGCTAGAGGATTTTTTTTCAGAAGTTTCATTGATACAAGTGCAATGCAAGGGGCAGTGTTTTTCCTATTAGGCTCGGCAATGATATTGTCAATTGGCAGATCAGGCAATTGTTCATGCACAATAGCTTTGTATTCTGTAGAAGTCACAATATAAATGTTTTCAATTGGAATAAAGGTTAAAAACCGCTCATAAGTGCCTTGTAAAAGTGTTTGGCCCGTGTTGAGTATATCCAAAAATTGTTTAGGATAGCTTCTGCGGCTCATTGGCCAAAATCTACTTCCTATTCCACCAGCCATAATGGCCACATAATTGTTCTTATTCATCTTATTATAATTGTTTGAGTATTTAAATAAATATTGCTTTGATTTTTGTATTTAACATTAGTAATTGACGCATATTGTTTCTTTTATCGAAGAAAGAATAGCCCGATTTTGTAATAAATTTCTTAGAGAAATGATACTGATAATAAAGGTTAAGTAGCTGCATAGGAATTTTTATGGAATCTTTAAATTTCAACTTCGAGTCACCGATTTCTGTCCAACTCATTAAAGGAAATTCAATTACCCCTTTTGCCAGAGCTGTTTTGCCAAATTTTTCTTGTAAACGAAGGAAAATTTCAACATCAAAAAGCCATGGAGTATAAAATGAGCGATTGAATAAAAAAGGAACAATGTTTCTATTGAATATTTTAGCACCACATTGTGTATCTTGAAATTTAGTTTTCAATAATATTTTTATACAAGCCTTAATAATTCCACTCAAAACTGAGCGATTGTTGTCTCTTGAAATGGCTGCTCCCAAACGTTGTATCCTACTCCCAACGATGGCTCCAAACTGTGGATATTGTTCTTTGTAAACTGCCATTTGAAGCCATTCTTCTGCAGTTGTGGCTAAGTCGGCATCTAGAAAACCTATCAAGCCTACCTCTGATTTTTGGAAAACATGTAACATGCCTTGCCTTACTGCCTCAGACTTTCCCTTATTTATTGGTAAATCATACACCCATATATTTCCGTTGCTTTCACTTTTTAGATTTCTTAAAACATTCAAAGTGTTATCTTTACTTCCATCATTTACAAAGCATAAAATCACATCTTTGTTGGCTTTTGCGAAAGAAAGAAAATTTTCAATTGGAAGCCTTTTTTCTTCATTATAACATGGAACCACAATTGCATACTTTTCTATTTTTTGTATCATTTTTGTAAACTTTATTTTTATTTTATTTATTTACTCTTTGGTATTCAATTCATATGCCAGTAATATAAAACACTGTTATACAGCTATTTAATTAATATTTAAATAAAAAAAATTCCAAATATTGGAAATTATCTAAATTTTGGATTTAAAATATATTATAATATTTTTTTATTAATTAGAATTATTATCTATATTTGAGAATAAATCTAAGATAATTCTAATGAAAAAATCTGACTTATATACTATTTTTATAGTGGAGGATGACCCTTGGTACGGTCAAATATTAAGCTATCATCTAGGCCTTAACCCCGACTATGAAGTTCGTGTGTTTGAAAACGGTAAAGACTGTTTAGCAAATCTTGTTTCTGGTCCAGACCTTATTACCATTGACTATTCTTTGCCTGATATGCAAGGGGATATGCTTTTTCAAAAAATAAAAGAAGTTGATGCCAATATTCCAGTTATCATGATTAGTGCCCAGGAAGATATAGGTGTTGCCGTAGGACTTTTAAAAATGGGTGTAAAAGATTACCTCGTTAAAGATAATGCTACAAAAGATTTGCTTTGGAATAGTGTACTTAGAATTAAAGAAAATCAAAATCTTAAAGAGGAGATAGTCCAACTTAAAGAAGAATTAAGTCAGAAATTCTCTTTTGAAAAAACCATAATTGGGCAATCTGAATCCTTAAAAAAGGTTTTCTCACTTATGGAAAAAGCCATAAAGACCAATATCAATATTTCAATTACAGGTGAAACTGGAACTGGAAAAGAAGTAGTGGCCAAAGCGATACATTATAATAGTGATAGAAAAAAGAAAAACTTTGTGGCTGTGAATATGGCCGCTATTCCCAAAGAACTTATTGAAAGTGAACTTTTTGGCTATGAAAAAGGAGCTTTTACAGGTGCAATGGGCAGAAAAGCGGGTAAGTTTGAAGAGGCGAATGGGGGCACTATTTTTTTGGATGAAATTGCGGAAATGGACCTAAATCTCC
>DAIQBE010000559.1:0-2793 GCA_036781325.1 Leadbetterella sp.
TAATAATAAAAAATACTATTAATAATTGCCCTACTTCAAGACCAAAATTAAATGCAAACAATTGCCGTACAATACTATTTCCATTTCCCAACAATCCACGCAAATAATTTGAAAATCCTAAACCATGAATAAGCCCGAAAAACAGCGTAAAAAATAACCGAAAATTTTGTCTAAAATTAGATTTTGGTTTATTTGAATTAAAAAAAATATTCATAATGCAAGTAAACAGAATTGTTATAGGAATTAGGAATTCAACCCAATTTGAATTTACTTTAACAATATCAAGAACCGCCAAGGCAAGTGTTATAGTATGACCAAAAGTAAAGAAGGTTATTGCTATAAAAATTTTCTTCCAATCTTCTAATGTAAAAATAGCGCATAAGGAAACAATAAAAAGCATATGATCGTACCCATTCAAATCCGTAATATGCTGAAAACCAAGTTTTAAAAAAATAAAAAAATCTTGCATAGCAAACATTATAATATTCAATTCATAAAATTTAAATTCATCACATATTTTTTTGTCCGTTAAATTAAATTATTGCACCTAAAAATAAACCTATGAAAATCATAAAATAGCTTGGAATTTTATTACTTAAAAGTACTAAAAACGTAGTAATAAAGGTAAATATCTCTAAAGGATGAATAACTAATGGTAGAAATAGAGAAATTCCTGCTGCCAATGTTAAACCTGTCGAAGTTGCATTAATTCCCTCCAAAGAGGCTCTTACACCTCTAAACTGTTTGAGTTGTTCCCAAAATTTAACAGCAAAAAAAATCATAAATATACCTGGTAAAAATATGCCAATAGAACCAATAAAAGATCCTAAAATTTGGCCGTTTAATCCCCAAGATCGCAGTGATAATGAACCGACATATGAAGCAATAGAAAATGTTGGTCCCGGAACCATTTCAGCTAAAGCTATACCCGAAAGGTATTCATCTGCACTTAAATAATGTTTAAATTCCACAAATTCATTAAACAAAAGAGGCTTTAAAATATGTCCTCCACCAAAAGCCAAACTTCCATTTCTATAAAAATTTTCAAACAAACGAATTGGTAATGAATTTGTGATCTTACCAATAATAGCAATTACAACAAACAATACAGCCCAAAGAACTAAATTCCCCCACTTAACTTTCACCGGATTTTTCAGCATTTTCTTTTGTTTATTGTATTTTGCAGAAGCAACTAATCCACCCAATAAAATCAAAATTGGAGTAATATAAGGTGAGCGAAAATAAAAACCAGCAAAAGCACTAAGTGTCATTAAAACAATAGAAGTTTTAGTTTTAATTACTTTTTTCCCTATAATAAAAGCAGCAAAAAAAATAAATGCCACTCCCATAGGTTTAATAAATTGCGTTATCCTTACTAATGTACCTTTTTCAAAAAAAGAAATTCCCAATGCCGCCACTCCCATAAAAACGGTGGCAGGCAAAATCCAAACTAAGAGCGTAAAATAAGATAATTTAGCACCTCCTAATTTATACCCAATAGCAGTTATTGTTTGTGTTGAAGTGGGTCCCGGTAAAAGCTGACATAAAGCCTGCATTTCCATTATTTCTGGTTCAGTTATGTATCTATGTTTATAAACCAAATGTTGGATAAATAAAGCTAAATGAGCCTGAGGCCCACCAAAGCAGGTCAAAGACAAAATAAGGACATCCTTTAAAAAAATTAAATACCTTATTTTTTTAGTTTCCAACTAGAATATATTCATTAAAATGTTTTATTTAAAGCCAAGTTCCCTTAATCGTTCATCTAAAAATTCGCCAGCTGTCATATCCACATAGATTTTTGGGTTTTCAGCATCAATGCAAGATGCTAAACAAGTTAAATCCATCTCGGCTCTTGGATGCATAAAAAATGGAATAGAAAAACGTGAACTTCCCATTTTCTCTCTGGAAGGGTTGACAACTCTATGAATGGTTGACTTTAATTTGTGATTTGTTAACCTGTCGAGCATGTCTCCCACATTAATAATTATTTGATCTGGTAATGCGGTAACAGCAATCCATTCACCATCCCGTCTTAAAACCTCGAGACCTTCGGCCGATGCACCCATTAAAAGAGTAATCAAATTAATATCTCCGTGGGCAGCGGCTCTAACAGCACCCTCTTCTAAAGCATCAGGATTTAAAATAGGGAAATAATGTAGAGCCCTTAAAATACTATCACCTTGATATACTTTTTCTTCAAAATAATCTTCAGGTAATTTTAAATACAATGAAATGGCTTTCAAAAGGACTTTGCCAGTATTTTCGAAAGTCTTGAAGGTTTCTAAAGTTAGTTTTTCAAATTCTTCTACCTCTTTTGGAAACAAATTTAAAGGCATATCTTCTCTAGGATTCGGCTGTCCTATGTGGTAAAACTCCTTTAGGTCAGGTTTTGAGAATCCTTTGGCTGTTTCTTTTCGTTTTCCAATATATCCACGTTGACCAGCCAATTCTTTAAATTCATACTTTTGTTTTACTTCATCTGGCAAAAAGAAAAATTTTTGAATGGTTTCATATAAACTCAACCTCAATTCTTCGCTTAGACCATGATTTTTTAAGGCAATGAAACCAATATTGTTAAATGCCTTTCCTAAGTCAGCAACGAATTTTTCTTTTTTTGATAGGTCGTTCGACAAGAAATCTAGTAGATCCAATGAGGGAATTTCTTTCAATAATTCTGTTGTTTCCATTAAACTACATGACTTTATTTAAATTTTTCTCTACAGCTTCCCAGTTAATTACATTCCAGAACGCCTTAATATAATCTACTCTTTTGTTTTGATATTTTAAATA
>DAIQBE010000560.1:0-2789 GCA_036781325.1 Leadbetterella sp.
GGCGTCCGAGGAAAGCTAGCTAACATCTCATCACGAACTTTTAATTCACCATTGTCAAAAGGATGTTCCTTTCTAAAGTTTATAGCTAAATTGATTTTTGAAGTATCGTACATTGCCTTATATTTTTCAGGCATTACGCGTGGGTCGTGCGGGGATTTGAATGCAACATACAAAAAGAAAGGTTTTTCCTTTTGATAGTTTTCAATAAATTTAACTGCCGCTTCACCAAAAACTTCTGTGTGGTGTTTAGGATATGAATGAAGACCTTTACTAGTCAATTCTCCTTTTTCAGGGCTTCCTTTTGAGCTGTATTTGCCTTCATTATCATAATGAAACAAACCTACATTATAAGGATTATTGCTCATGCCACCAAAAAATATTTCATCGCCATTTTGAAAGGTTCTATTGAATGAGGCTTTATCATTATGCCATTTCCCAATTCCATAGGTTGAGTACCCATTATTTCCCAAAGTTTCACCTAAAGTGGTATTTTGAGGCAAAATTACTTGACCTTCTGCTCCTATAGAAAATAAATTTCTACCTGTCATCAACATATTTCGGCTCGGAACACAAACTGCTCCTTGGCTACCTCCCATAATATACGTTTTGGTAAAAGCGGTGCCTGACTTTACTAATGCATCTAAATTTGGAGTGATTACCTCTTTTCCTTCCAAAGCATGAATAGTTCCCTGCAATCTTTGATCGTCAGAAAATAATAGGACGACATTCGGCTTTCTACTATTTTGGCAAGTACCTTCTTTGCTAAGAATCTCTAAGTAAAAGAAAAAAGCAATGCTAATAATAATTTTCATTTTAACACTATTTTTATGGCTTAGGAAATTTTTTACTTTCATCATCTAATATCAACACCCAATCTAAACCATAACCTGATGTTGGTGGGGAAAATTGTATTATGCCTTTATTCTCAAAATTTCCTATCTCTTTCACTTCGCCATTTCTTGGATTATACCAGCTTCCTACCACTTTATTGCCTGATATTTTGCCCATATTTAGGTTGAATGGCTTTCCAATTGCAGAGTAAACAAAAGCAAAGTCTTTTCCTTTGGTAGCTTGGATCCTCTCATAGGCATTCAAATTATTTTCTATAATTAATGATTGGTCAGGAACTCGATCTAAAAATGGTCTTGACTCTATTAATCTTCTTACATATTTCATTTGATTTGCCCCAGGCAAATCGAGGGCTTGTTGCCAAAAAATATGTGGAGAATTAACTGCCTCTCGTTTAGAAGAATACATTTGCCATATATCATGACAACCATAAGTATGTCCGAAAGCCCCTGCAAACAAATCTAAATAAGCCGATTTCCTTACGTCATAGGCACTAGAAGTTCCCAAATCATTGGCATTAAAACAAACGGGGTGATCCTCATAAATGGGTTCTCCATCTATTACGGGTTTTACCAAAATTCGGTCGTAAGAGCCTTTTATTTTATCGTAAACGTTATTATCGCGGCAATGACCCGTTTGAAACATATTGAAATCAAACCAGTCGTCTGCATGAAACCATTCACTCGCTCCTTCTTGATTGGGTTGAGGGTGAAACGTTATCATGGCTTTATCTTTTCCTCCTAATCCCTCTTCAATTCCAGATGCCATTGCTCGCCACACATCCACATCTTGAGAGTTTTTTCTTGGTTGACGATCCCCGCCTAATATCCAAATGATATTTTTACGATTTTTATAACGTTCTCCCAACCATTTACCATATACTTTTGCATTTTGTATATTGAAAATCTCAGGCCCTTTTCCCCAACTGGATTTGAATAGTTTATCTCCCCAAGTGGGAAGAAAACCTATATTAATTCCTATTTCATTTGCTTTATCAATTATAAAATCAACGTGTTTAAAATATGCCTCGTTAGGTTGTGTTGGGTCGTCATTAAAAAGGGGAACCTCCCCATATGAATTTTTTTCTTTTAATCCATCGAATTCCGCTAAGGCTACTGCCTGCACAACAGTAAACCCCTGTGCCGCTCGCTTTTTGAGATAATATTCAGCTTCTTCTCTATCTAATCGATGAAAAAGCTCCCAAGCGGTATCTCCTAACCAAAAGAATGGCTTCTCTTCTTTTAATATATATCGGTTATTTGTACTAATAGAAAATGTCTGTGAATAAGAAATAATACTAATAAAACATAAAGTTAAGGTCGAACAAATGGTTCCTTTTTTCATTTTAGATAAATTTAATAGGAATAATATTACAAACTTAAGAGAACTTCTATAGACTAAATTTCGCCAAATTAGTTAATTTTAATGCCAGGTTTCAGAAACTATATATCAATTTGAATAGCAAAATAATACATTATAAAACTACGAATTTAAAGCCTTTTCTTATTTCACATTTATTTATTCTAATTCTAAAAGCCTCATATATAAAACATTATTGGGCCAATTTTCTTCTTAATTGTTTTAATATCAGATAATAATAGACTGAAAAACTGTGGGCACTACCAACCCTAAGCTCTAATTTTTTATTCATTAAAGAAATACGAAGTAGTTTTTTAGAAAATTGTGATGTTTAATTTTTTCAGTTTAGAACAATAGATTTCTTAAAGAAAAAAATTAAAATTAGTAGTAATAAATGATAAAATACGATTAAAATGCTTAATTATATGAACATTATTTAAGGATCGGGAAAAAATGATAAAACCACACATTGAAAAGCACTTCCAATTTTATTTTTACTTTCTTTAAATTCGTTTAACTAATTTCATTTTCATCATTTAATCAAAAATTTAGGAAAATCCTCCACCTTTTCACAGCAAACT
>DAIQBE010000561.1:0-2784 GCA_036781325.1 Leadbetterella sp.
CCGGAAGAGTGATAGGACAAATAGATATGTATGATAAATTTACTTTTGTGGAAGTTCAACAAAAAGATGTATCGAAAGTAATAGAAGGAATGAGAGGCAAAACAATAAATGCAAGAGAGGCAGCAATAGAAATTGCTAAGTAAGCATATTGTTGTTTATACATTAGAAAAAAAAGTGAGCTAAATCTAGCTCACTTTTTTTTTAAATTTAATGTATGCCTTATTTGCAATTTTTGTTCTAATGAAAAAGAATTCCATAAGATTGAGTAAATTGAATTAGCTTTAAAAAATCAAAGAAAGCTAAATATCAATACTTTATGACGGCGAAAAAATCTTTAAATTTTTCAATTCTTGAATGGTTGAACTTGGATTTTCCGCATTAAATATAAAACTTCCTGCCACTAAAGCATCCGCACCGGCATCTAATAATCTTTGCCCATTTTTCAAATTTACACCGCCGTCAATTTCAATTAGTGTATTGGCATTTTTTTGTTTAATAAGTTCTTTTAGTTTCTTTACTTTTGAAATGGTGTTTTCAATGAAAGTTTGACCTCCGAAGCCAGGGTTCACTGACATTAACAAAACTAAGTCACAATCAAAAATAATATCTTCTAACACACTAACTGGAGTGGCAGGGTTTAGCACTATTCCAGCCTTGCAGCCAAGCGTTTTTATTTGATGTAAGATGCTGTGAATGTGCGTACAAGCTTCGTAATGTACGGTGATGTAATTTGCTCCTGCTTTAACGAAATCGGCTAAATATTTTTCGGGATTCACGATCATTAAATGCACATCCAAAGGTTTTTTTGCGTATTTTTTGATTGCTTCTGTCACAGGAATTCCGAAAGAAATATTTGGTACGAAAACACCGTCCATGATATCAATATGAAACCAATCTGCTTCTGAATTATTAATGAGCTCAACATCTCTTTGCAAATTAGCAAAGTCGGCAGCAAGCATAGAAGGGGCTATAATAGGCGATTTCATTTTTCCTTTTTTTTTACAAAGCTAAGGAATTGCAAAGTATTTACAAATTTGTACCATTTACCATGAAATTATAGTAGAATACTAAAAAATGATGAAAGTTATTTCTTAAATCACTAATTTTATAACTAATCAGATGAGTAATATTTTTAAAATCAAGTACTTGAACGCATTATATTACAAAATATTATTTTCAAATTTACACTAACATGAAAACTCTAAAATAATGAAAACAGAAACTAACAAAGTAACTGATCATAATTTATTTTTTAATTATGGAAAAAAATCAGTTTCAATTGAAAAAATTAAATACATAGAAAGTTTTGCAGGAAACTATTCAATGATAAGGCTAGAGGATAAAAAGTATATTTGTTCTGCGTTTACCTTAAAACATTATTCCACAATGTTGGTAGGAGAAAATCAATTTTTTTTAGCAAGAAAAGGCCTGCTTTTGAACTTAAATTATATCCATGAAATTAATGAATTTGAGGGAGTAAAGAGCGTTAAATTATCAACTGGGGAGGTTTTTAAACTCTCCAGAAGGCTTGGTTCAAAATTAGTTAATTATTTAAATAGTAATTAAAATAACTTTCGATTTTTAGTTATTAATTGAATGAAAAAATGGGATAAACTTTGAAAAGTTTATCCCATTTTTTTTTAGGCTTTATTTTTATTCATTTTAATAGACTTACTAGCAGCCTATTAGTATTTTTTACATGGAATCTTCAGACCTGTTAAAGGTATAATTTCCATGTTATGGCATAGTATTTGCTACCGTTTAATAAATATTTAAACTCATTTGGGGGGATTAAAAACCTTATTTCACCCTTTTTTAAACGGTTTAGTGCTAATTTTAGAAAAAGAACATATCTCAACATTGCCAAAAGGCATTAAGGGACCCTTATATGTAATTATATGGGCGGTTTTCTTTTTGAGTAGTTTTGATGGGTTTTCTAAAGATAAAATTGGCTCTAATATTCCTCCTGCACCACCTCCAATTAACTTCTCAGGAGAGATAACTGGAAATGAAGTTCAAAATGCTGGATATAACCCAAGTAACATAACCAGTGTTTCTGCTGCCACTACAACAAACGGAACCATTGTTTACAAATGGCAATTTAGTACGAATGGAACTACATGGACGGATATAGCTAGTTCTAACACATTAACATATGATCCGCCCGCGATAACCGTTTCAACGTATTATCGAAGACTCGTTCAATCTCAAACTACCGCATTTGAGGGTACCTCGAATGTAATTTCTAAACTTATTACCAATTATAGTATTACCACACCTGTTTCACTTACAGCAGGTAATAGTTTAAATTTAACTCAGACAGGGGCTTTTCCTGATTTTATGATTGATGAGTTAGTAAATGGTAGTTTTACTAATGGTACAACTGGTTTTTCTTCTGATGTGCCTTTGGGAACTGGTGCTGGAAATTACAATGTGGACGAAAGACCTAGAGATATTTTTGGAAGTAGTTACGATAGTTACAGAGATCGATTTGGAAGAGGTCAGCTGTATGCAGTTAGATCACCTGGTGTTGCAAACCAAAGAATGTGGTTTGTGACAATTAATGTTGTGGATGGAAGCACATATGATCTTTCTGCTTGGGTCAGAGGATTTAATAGCACCTCTAATGCAAGTGTACTTAGATGGAATGCAGATGGTGTTGCTTTAGGATCAAGCCTTACTGCCCCCAATGGAAGTTGGTCTGAATTAGCAACCACCTACACAGCTACTAGCACTGGCCCAGTAGTTTTCTCGATTAATAATGCCACCACCGGGACTACAGGA
>DAIQBE010000562.1:0-2773 GCA_036781325.1 Leadbetterella sp.
AAGCCATCTTAAAAATATATTATTTGTTAAGTTTTTAATGATTTTAATCATCAAAACTATTAAATTCTCCATTTTTTAAATTGTAAAATAAATTAGAGAAAATTGTCAATAATAGTGTTATTTAAAAAGAATATGAATAGTTTTTGAAATTTTTCCGAAGCACTATTTTTGAATTAGAAATAAATTCTTAAAAACAAACGTATAAATTTTGGGCTACCACAAAAAGAGAAATTTCAAGCATTTTCTTGCAATTGTTGAGATTAAGTATTCTAATCCAAAAATATATATAATTTTGCAAACATAAAAAAATAGTACATGTGAATTTAAAAATAGCAGCCATTGACATAGGTTCAAATGCAGCAAGAATGCAAATCTCCTCTGTTCTAAATGACGAAGGAAAAATTTCATTTAAAAAAGTGGAATATGTACGTTTTGCTTTACGATTAGGTCATGATGTTTTTACCAGCGGAAAAATACAATATGAAAGCGAAGCAAGAATCAAAAAATTACTAACAGTCTACAAACTTTTGATGGAACTTCACGAGGTTGACGCATATCTAATTTGTGCCACCTCAGCTTTAAGAGAAGCAGAAAATGGCTTAAACATCTGTGAAAGAGTTAAATTAGAACTTGGTATGAGCATTCATCTAATATCGGGAGAAAAAGAGGCAGAAATGATCAATAATGTTATTGTAAATGAATTAGAAGGTAATAAACTTTATTTACATATTGATGTAGGTGGGGGTAGTACAGAATTAAATTTTTACAAGGGTAAAACTAAATTTAATTCTCAATCATTTAAGATAGGATCTGTTCGATTAATGGAAGGCAAAGTACACAAAGATGTTTGGAAAAAAATGCAACAATGGATAGTACAAAATATCCAAAATAATGATGAAATATATGCGATAGGAACTGGGGGGAATATTTCTAAATTGTTCGAGTTTATTAAAACTGACACAAATTCATGTGCTTCCATTAGCCAAATTGAAGAGGCTATGCAATACCTTGACAAATTTTCAATTGAAGAAAGAATAAATAAACTAAAAATGAATCCCGATAGAGCTGATGTAATTAGCTATGCTTCAGAAATTTATTTTTCCGCAATGAAATGGGCGAAAGCAAAAAAAATGTTTGTTCCAGATCTAGGTTTAAAGGATGGAATTTTGTTAGAGGTTTATTCTGAATACCTCGTAAACATCAAATAAGAATTTTATAAAAAATCTTCCTTTAAAAGTATTAAACTCCTTTAAATATTAAAATGAGCACAATAATTAGAGTTTTTATAATTTATTTTCTTTTGCAATTTCCCAATATTTCATTGGCACAAAACTTTTTTAAGTTGACAGGTAAAGCCATTAATTTAGAGGAAGATTTTATAATATGTACCATTTACAAAAACTGGGTGGAAACCCCAATTGAATATAAATTAAAACTAGATAAAAAGAAGAATTTTTCTCTTGAGCTTCCGCTTACAGAAACGGCCTATTTAGATGTAAATTTTGGCTTTAAAGGTATTTATTTATGGGTAGTTGAACCAAATGATGTCATAAATGTTCAAGTTGACGCCTTAGATTTTGATAAAAGCATAAGTTTTTCTGGCCCGGGATCGTCTAAATGGAATTATTTTAAGGACCAGCAAAAATATTTTGAAAAAGATAAAGATTGGGACCTTGAACTTGAAAAATTAAATAAAATTAGTAAAAAAGCATATTTTGAACTAACAACTTATTTACTAAATGAACAAATAGCCATACTTGACAAATATAAAACACAAGTTTCTTCCGAATTTTATTCTTTGCAAAGGGCTGATATTTATGGCAAAATGAGCAATTATGAACTTAAATATCTAATTGCTCAGAAAATGTTAAATCAATCTGAATTTGAAAGATTCCAATTAAAGACTTTTAATCCCAAAATTCAAAACAAATCATTTGAGCTAGGGCAGTTCATTGAGTCTTTAATTGAAAATCATAATATATTGGGAAAAAAATATTCTACTTCTATTCTAATAGAATTTGAATCTCTAAAATCCTATTATGAAAAATATGATTTGGTAGATAAACAAATGATTGACAGAATTTTAGCAAACAAAATTCTCAATTATTTAGATTTGTTAGGTATCAATGAAGAAACAAAACTGTTGGTTGCTTCTTACAAAGAATTTTCAAAAAATAAAGTTTATATAAATGCAGTAATTTCAAAATTTCAAGTTTTACAAGATTTAGTTGCTGGGAAAGAAGCCAAAAACTTTATTTTACCAGATAAAAAAGGAAATATGGTTTCATTAAAAGACTTTAGGGGTAAAAATGTTTTCTTAGGTTTTTATGCTTCCTGGTGCGGTCCATGCTTAAATGACCTTATAAATCTAGAGATTGTTTATAATTATTTTATTAAAGAAAACGACCTAAAATTTGTGTTTGTTTCTATAGATACACCTAAAGATTTTGAGGATTTTATTAATTCCAATAGTTTAATTGGTACTCACTTAAATTCTAATGAAAATACAAGTTTAACCTATAACTATGCCATTGAAAGCGTACCTAATTATTTCTTAATAGATAAATCTGGCACAATAATTTCTGAGCATGTTATAGGACCAAATGAGGACGAAGGACGAGCATTGATAAAACAAATTGAGCGATTGGTTTATAAAAAATGAAAAAAAGCAAGCTAATATTTCTAATTATATTTTTTGGTTTTGTAACATCTTGCAAAAAAAATAATACTAAATCACATCATCAAAATCAACAAATTGTAAATAAGTGTAAAA